>JBKHVY010000017.1:0-22064 GCA_046569805.1 Bacteriovoracia bacterium
TGACCTGTTACTCGTGACGGCGTCTCGCGAACAGAGTCTCTGGCTCGCGACCACGACCCAGCTGGTGCTCCAGAACGAGTCGGAGCTGGGTGAAGTGGTGGATCCCGCTTCGGGGTGTTTTGCTCTCGAGAATCTTACTCAGCAATTGGGTGAAGCTGCCTGGCAGGTCATGCAAACTCTCAAGCAAGCGACACACAGTGACTACGTAAAACTTCTGTCTCCCGAAATCCAGCGCCACTGGGATGAGGTCCAGAAGAAGGTTCGCACGCGCAAACTCGTGCAGGCCGGCGTCAACGACTTCGCTCTGGTGGGGGAGTCGGTCCAGTTGCATCCACGCTGGCAGCGCAAGGATCACGTGCGCCTGGGACGTGCCTTCGAGGAGCTGCGCCTTTCAGTTGGGACAAATAAGCCTCGCGTGCACTTGCGCGTCGTCGGTGACGCCGCGGCACTACAGGCGCGCTTCAACTTCGCTAAAAACTTTTTTGAGATCCTGGGACTCGAGTGCTCGGATCAGGTCTTTGCAACCGCCGAGGAAGCGCTGAAGGTCGCCCATGCGGCTCCAGTGCAAGTGTGGGTGAGTGCCGATGACGTCCACGCGAGTTTAAGGCCTACTGGCGAGCGCTGCTACTTGGCCGGCAAAACGACTGTGGCGGATTGCTACAACATCTTCAGTGGGATGGACGTGTGGCAGGAGCTCCAAGAGCTCTCCGTTTGGTGGAGGGCATACAAATGAAACACGTTGACTGGTCGAAGACCAAACTCGCTTGGCCCGAGGCCGCACAACTCTCGAAGTCACCGGCGCGTCTTACGCCGGAAGGTATCACGTTGAAGTCTTTCTACGAGGCAACTGATGTGAAGCACGCCGAGCTCGCGGCAAGCTTCCCGGGGATCGCTCCCTTCTTGCGCGGGCCTTACGCTTCGATGTACACGAGTAAGCCCTGGACCCTTCGGCAGTACGCGGGGTTCTCGACGGCCGAGGAGTCGAATCGCTTCTATCGCGATAATCTCGCGAAAGGTCAGATGGGGCTCTCCATTGCCTTCGACCTTGCCACGCACAGAGGTTACGACTCAGATCATCCGCGGGTCGCCGGAGACGTCGGCATGGCGGGGGTTGCGATCGATTCGATCCTCGACATGCAGATCCTCTTCGACGGCATTCCGCTGGATAAGATGAGCGTGTCCATGACCATGAACGGTGCTGTCATCCCGGTGCTCGCACTCTACATCGTTGCCGCAGAGGAACAGGGCGTGCCGCAGGCCGTTTTGAGCGGCACGATCCAGAACGACATCTTGAAAGAATTCATGGTGCGAAACACGTACATCTATCCGCCCGCACCTTCCATGCGCATCATCGGCGACATCTTCGCGTACACCGCTCAGCACATGCCGAAGTTTAATTCGATTTCTATTTCCGGCTACCACATGCAAGAAGCGGGAGCGACGGCAGACCTCGAGCTCGCGTACACCCTCGCCGACGGCGTCGAGTACATCCGCCAGGGTCTTAAGAACGGCCTCACGGTCGATGCCTTCGCACCGAGGCTCTCGTTCTTCTGGGCCATCGGCATGAACTACTTCATGGAGATCGCCAAGATGCGCGCGGGCCGCGTGCTGTGGTCGCGGCTCGTGAACGAGTTCCATCCAAAGAACCCGAAGTCCGGGGCGCTGCGAACCCACTGCCAGACCTCGGGCTGGAGCCTCACCGCGCAGGACATCTGGAACAACGTCGTCCGCACCCAGATCGAGGCGATGGCGGCGGCCCATGGGCACACCCAGTCTTTGCACACGAATTCTCTCGACGAAGCCCTGGCCCTGCCCACGCCCATGAGCGCACGCATCGCTCGCAACACGCAGCTCTTCTTGCAGCAAGAGACCGACACCTGTGCGCTGATCGATCCCTGGGGCGGCTCGCACTACGTCGAAAGTCTCACGCAAGAACTCCTGGAGAAGGCCTGGGCGCACATCCAGGAGGTCGAAGCGATGGGCGGCATGGCGCGCGCCATCGAGTCCGGGTTACCGAAGCGACGAATCGAAGAAGCCGCTGCCCGCACGCAAGCGCGCATCGACGCGGGCCTGCAACCGGTGATCGGCGTGAATACTTTTAAGTCTTCGCTCAAAGAAGAGATCCCTGTGCTCAAGGTCGACAACGAGGCGGTCCGGCTGTCGCAGATCGCGCGCTTGAAGAAGCTGCGGGCCGAGCGCAACCAGGCGGCGTGCGACGCGGCCCTGGCCGCACTCACGCAAGGAGCGGCGAGCGGGGAAGGGAACCTGCTGGAACTGGCGATCGCTGCTGCTCGCGCGCGAGCCACTGTGGGAGAGATGAGTGATGCCATGGAAAAAGTCTTCGGTCGTCACCGCGCCCAGGTGCAGACGATCCAGGGCGTGTACATCCGCGAGATCCAAGCCGGGAGCCAAGACGTGAGTGACATCGAAGCTAGCATGAAAAAATTCGTTGAGCTCGAGGGCCGAAGGCCCCGGATCCTCGTGGCGAAGATGGGCCAGGACGGACACGACCGGGGCCAGAAAGTCATCGCGACGGCGTTCGCCGACTTGGGCTTTGACGTGGACGTCGGCCCTTTGTTCCAGACCCCCGACGAAGTGGCCCAGCAGGCGGTGGAGAATGACGTGCACGTGGTGGGCGTGAGCTCGCTTGCTGCCGGTCACCTCACACTGGTGCCCGCTCTCATGCAGGCACTTAAGGATCGCTCTCGCGAGGACATCCTGGTGGTGGTCGGTGGAGTGATTCCACCGCAGGATTACCCCGCCCTCGAGGCGATGGGTGTCGCGGGAATCTTTGGGCCTGGCACTGTGATCGCAGACGCCGCTCGAGAACTCATGAAGAAAATCCAAGGAAGTCTCAATTGAAGAACTGGACGCTCGCCGAACTTCTCGCGGGCTTCCAGCAGCGAGACATGAACGCACTGGCACGAGCGATCACGCTCGCCGAGTCGCTCAAACCGGAGCACCAGACCCTGGCCCAGGAACTGTTGCAAGCACTTCCGCCAACGAGCGGCACTAAGCGCATCGGCATCTCGGGCACCCCGGGCGTTGGAAAATCGACCTTCATCGAGAGCTTCGGAACTTTCCTCACGGCGAAGAATCTGCGGGTTGCTGTCCTCGCCGTCGATCCCACCAGCCAAGTTTCTGGCGGAAGTATCCTCGGTGATAAAACTCGTATGGAACTTCTCGCGCGAGATCCTAGGGCCTTCATTCGTCCCAGTCCTAGTGGCGGTACTTTGGGTGGTGTTGCGCGGAAGACCCGAGAAGCCGTGCTCCTGTGCGAGGCCTTCGGCTTCGACGTGATCCTGGTCGAGACCGTGGGTGTAGGGCAGAGTGAAACTGCGGTTGCTCGCTTGGTGGACTGCTTTGTGATGCTCCTTCAGCCCGGCGCCGGCGACGACCTTCAAGGGATCAAGCGCGGCATCTTGGAGCTGGTCGATCTCGTCGTCGTCACGAAGGCCGATGGTGACCAGCGTGCGCAGGCGGTAGCCGCGTGTCACCATTACCAGCAAGCGCTTCACATCCTTCGTCGCGATGCCTGGCAACCACCGGTGCTGGCGTGCAGTGCCGTGGAGAAGACGGGGCTTCCCGAAATCTGGACAGTGCTCGAGCGCTATTTCTCTGAACTGCGAGAGCAGGTTGTGCATCGGCGTGCTGAACAGCGCCTGCATTGGCTCGATGAAACTCTGCGCGAAGCCGTCCTCGATTGGTTCGCTAAAAAACACACTCCTACACAATGGACCGAACTACGGCAGCAGGTTGAAGCTGGAACGCTCTCCGTACAACATGCGGCCCACGAACTCCTTAAGCAACTAAAGTAGGATTATGCAAAACTGGTTAAACTACCACCACCTCCTGTACTTCAAGGTCATCGCGGAAGAGGGGTCGCTGGCAAAGGCCTCGGAGATCTTGCGCGTGGGACAGAGTGCACTCTCGATGCAGCTTAAGCTCCTCGAAGATCGCCTCGAGCAACCGCTCTTCGAGCGTAAGCAGAAGAAGCTCGTCTTGACGGAAGCGGGCCAGGTCGCTCTCGACTACGCTCGCGAGATTTTTTCTCTTGGAACGGAGATGCTCGACACGCTCACGGACGGCAAAGACCTAGACCGTACGCGAATCCAGATCGGCGTCGAAGAAGGTGTCCCGCACTGCGCTGCGACTGAACTCCTGAAGTCCGCGCTGAGAGTCCCGGGGTCGATGCCCTTCGTCTCCCACGGTGCCGCCGACACGCTCACGCAGGACTTGATCGAGCACCGACAGGACCTCGTGTTGCTCCTCGAGCAGCCGCACACCAAAGACAAGTCGATCTTCTACCAGCGCCGCGTCTACCACGCCCCGCTGTACGCCATCGCCGCACCGAGCTTCCTGCAACTGAAGAAAGACTTCCCCTCGTCGCTGGCGTCCCAGCCCTTACTGCTGCCATCGCCCTTGAGCCGGCCGCGCCACGAGGTCGAGCGCTTTTTCCACGAAAATCATTTGCCCCTGAATCTGCGGCTTGAGACCGACGAGAACATCTTGCTCAAAAACCTCACTGCCGAAGGCCTAGGAATTACTTTCTTAACCGAAAAATCGGTAGCCCCGTGGGTGAAGGATAAGTCTTTAGTGGTCCTTGGGAAACTTCCAGTTTTTCTAGAACTCTGGCTCGTGGGACATAAGCGGAAGATGACGAACTCCGTGGCCCAGAAGCTCTTAAAAGAGTTCTCTCTCGAATAAAAGCCGACGGTTTTAGTTTTTTTTAGAGAAGTCGATAAGCCGCAGGTGAAAGCTAAACTTGCGCTTATTTCATTTTTGCTGACGTCATCGCTGAGTGCCCAGATCGGGCCTCCGCCGACAAACGACTACCGAACGGAGATTCGCACGCAGGAAGCCACGCGCCAGCTCGAGAACTGCGTGAATACGGTTGAGGCACGCGACCAGAACAACACCTTCGATACGCTCCGAGGAGTTCTGCGCAACTGTCGTGTTCGAAGCGTCGATCCGGACTCGATTCTATGGAGTCGCGTACCTGGAGTCGGAAACGGTGCGGGCCACGTCGCTCGTCTCAAAGAGCATGAGGCCCGCGTGCAGGCGGCAAAAGAGCGGCAAAATAAAGAGGACATGATTGATACGGCGACGGACTTCATTCGTTTTGATCAAGTTCAGCCCACACAGCTGAGCTCGGCGCGAGAAGTTTTAGGCGACCAGGGAGTGCAGCTCTCCTCGGACATTACGCTCGTCATGCTGCACCTGCAGCGCTCGGATGACCTCGCCCAGTTCGCGAATCGTCCGGACAAGCCGCGCGGTCCGGGCATCGAAGAACTCATGCGACTGGCGCAGATGGCGGAGATTGCCCAGGACCCCGATCACGGGTGTCGACAGTCCTTGGATTTTCGCCAGATCTCCGGAGGGGATCCGGACGCGCGGGCGATCCTCTGGGACGTGAAGGGCCGCCACTCGAGTGGTGAACGGGTTTCACCCATGCAACTTTTCTTCGGCTTCAAGGCCCCCGAGGAGCTAGATAAACTCGACGCGTACCGCTGGCAGAAAGACGGCAAGCTCTTCTACCTCTTCCGCCAGAAGGGCGAAGGCCAGGACAAGTGGGTCATGGGTGAATACGTGCCGGCCACAGGGAAGTTGCGCATGCGCCACTTCCGCGTCGTCACGCGAGACATGATGGTCAAGCTGAACGAAGGGCTCGTGGACCTCCCGGAGGTCGGTATCAGTAGCCGGACGGACCTCGCGGGAATGAAGAGCGAGGTGAGCGGAGAAATCGGCCTATCGATTGACTCGTACAAAGAAGAACTCCCCTGGGGGGGCGAAGTGACGTTGCCGACCGGAACGATCACGCTCTCGCAGATGAAGCTCGTGCAGGTGAACAACAACATTTACACCGATCAGCAGGTGCAGCTGCAGAGCGACCGCGTGTCGGTCCAGAGCACCGTCGCCTCCGCGGACTCGACGAACTGGCAGGCGAGCTTCCAGGGCCACAAGCGCACCCTCGACGGGCAGTGGTCCGCGGGAAGCCAGGTGCGTGTGTACAACTTCGTCGCGGGCTACCAGAAAGATAGCAGCGGCGGTCGAAACGTTTCAATGGGCCTCTTCAATGAAGAGGCTTACCTCCAGTACGACACGAACACCGTGGACTCGAGTCGCGTCACCGTCGGGCGCACCTTCGGAAAGGGGCGAACGGGCGCTGTGGCCCTGCGGACGGATCTCCAGAAAAAGACGCACGAGGTGCAGGTCGTCCTCTTCTTCTAGCGCATTTTCATAACTGCCTGACTTGTGTGGTGGTAGAAACTTTCTTTCTGCGCTAAGCAGGTCGAGGAATTTTTCTAGAGGTACGTTAGGTTGTAGAAGTGCGTGAAGATGTCGAGGTGCATTTGGAGGCGGTCTGGTCGTTTGGTGACACACCAAGTTTTGCGGATCAGTCGGTTGATGTTCGCACGAAGCATGGCGCAGGTGTGGTTCAGGCAGAAGAGCGGATCGAATCTTTTACGCTTGAGCTCCCCCTGGCCCGCGACCGCGGCGCGGCCCCCCTCAAACTGCTGATGCAATCGATCCGGTAGAAAGCGCCTAACGACTTCAGCGTAGGCCTTGTGCATGTCCGAGCGCACGACGGCGTCGCGTGTGACGGTGGGAGAGATCGTCTGAAATAGCTCGGAGAGCGTGTGTGGCAGTTCGTACGCCCGCGGTCCATACTTGCGGCGCGATTTCTCTGCGAGAAGTCCCGACGCAGGGATCTTCCCGACGACGGCCCCGAGGATGAAGCGTCGGTCCGCGTCGACCGCGAGGGAAACCGTGAGCGGCTTCATCTTCGTGTGCTCGTTCGTGATGAGATCATCGAACTCGAGGTTCGCGACTGTTCCTCGGATCGAATCCAGAAACTCTTTCTGTGCAAGCCTCGCTTTCTTAGCGAGGTAAACGAGTTTACGATCCACCGTTCGTCGATCGATGCGAAGAACACGGGCACAGCGGCGCATGGACATGCCGGAAGAGAGGTTCAAAAAAAGGGGTAAGTTTACCCGTCGCTTTTTCTGCTTAAACTCGAGGGTTCCGGTCGCGGCCGAGAACTGACGCCCGCAGCTTCGACACTTGTAGCGTTGGATCCAGCGAGATTCGCTGCGACGATAGAATCGACCGTTTCGATAGACGGTTTCTTTGCTGCAAGATTCGGTACGCTGACAGGCGATGATCATGCCGGTTGTATGCAAGATCGCAGGCAATTTTCAAATCCCTAAAGACCTGAAGTTGCTGATGCAAAGATGGTCGCGTCAGAAAAAACTTCCTCACCGTGCGAAAAAACTTCACCCAAGCATGCGTACCGACCACCACACAAGTCTGGCAGTTACCGCATTTTCCAGAGGAGTTGCGAGAGGTAGGGCCTGCGCGTCTCACCCGTCGCTACCATCAGAAGCTTCGTGATCTTCAGGTTCTCCGGATCCGTGAACAAGAGGATCAACAGCTCCTGAATGTAGTTCGTGTCGAGCGTCACGTAGTTGTCCGTGCCCACGCCGAGCTTCACGCCCTTCTTCTCCCACCACGAGAACGGATGGTCCTTGTAGTCCGGGAAGCAGGTTGTGAGTTTGTTGTTCGACGAGGGGAGGGCGATGAGCGAGACGCCCTTGTTGATCATGCGGTTCAGGACGTCGTGCTGGTAGTGCTCGACCTCGCGTGCCGTATGAAACTTCACCTTCACGAAAATCTTTTGTTCTTCCGGCGTGAGTGGCGTGCCCGAGAAGAGTTTGTCGCGGATCGACTCGTACTCGCGCCACTCCATCTCTATCAGCTCCTTGTACTCGGGCGAGCCGGCGAGAACGGGAGTGGCTTGTTCGTTGGCGGCGATCAGCCGCAGGTACATCGAGTGGTAGTAGTAGTTGGGGTTGATGCCTAACGAGAGGCCATGCTCGAGCGTGTCGATGTGCCAGATGTTGAGCGAGTTATCTACCGCTTGGACGCCGCGCCGGAGCGTGTGCCAGGTTTCGCCGTGGTGCGAACGGATGCGGAAGCCCTTGTAGTGGAGCTTGCGGAACCCCTGCTGCATCTCGAGGAAGTGCCCTTTCCGGTAGAGGTCGCGCTCGTTGCCGACGGTGTCGACTTCACACAGATGATGAGCGAGCTCCGGGTACTTGTCGACGAGGGCGAGGATTTGGTCACACTGGTGAAGGAAGTGATCTTTCTTCGACGGGAATTTTTTATTGTCCCAGAAGTCGGCTTCCTTGCGAAAGCACGGGCTGAGGATAAAGCGGAACTCCGGGAACTCCTGCTGGTACTCTTTGTAGCCCTCGTAGAGACCGAGGACGACATCTTCTTCCGTGAGCTGTTCAAGGCCCGGGATGTTCTCATCGGCGTCGGAAGAGGCGCGAGACAGGGTGAACTTGAGACGGATCGTTCCGACGTTGTAGTTCCGGTGCAGATCCCGGGCCATGTGGTAGGCGGCCTTGCGGTGCATCTCGCGGGAGGTGAGGATGAGCTTCGGGAGCAGAAGGATCTTGAGGTAGCGGTCGAAGAACTCGTCGTCCTTGAGCCGGATGAGGTTGTCGACGTCGGCCACGGTCTTGATGTCGGCGCTCCCGGGGCCCCAGATCTTTTCGATCTTCTCGCGGTAGATTGCTCCGTCCGGGCCCTGGAGGCGCTCGAGGAGGTGCGGGAAGATGAAGTCCGCGGTGAGGGATCCCGTGAGGTGGATGTGTTCTTCGATGTAGGGCTTCGGGAAGCGCTTGAAAAAAATGAAAAGGGCCTGCGCCACGGGATGGGCGAGCAGGGTCTTGATGTCCATTTCGTCTTGCTGAAAGCCCGCCAGCAGACGCCTGAACTCGACGATGGTTTTCTTGATCAGCGGGTTCTCTTGCCGGGCTTCGTAGAGTGTTGCGAGCTCGAGCGTGTCAACTAGGGTTATGCCGTTGGTCTCGGCGATGATGCGCGTGAGGTACTCGGCGAGGGTGTCTTGGAACTTACTCATGGCTCTCCTAGAAAGTTAGCGCCTGACCCGCGGCCCGGGGTGTTCCGTGCAAGAGCTCCTGGAACTTCGCGCGATCGAGGGGATCGTGGCCCTGGAGAAAAGCTTTCAGTTCGTCCATGGAATCGACGCCCCAAAAGAGTTCTTCGTCGGCGACGAAGCTCGGAACGCCGAAGACACCATGTGAGATCGCGCGGGCGATGTTCGCCTTGAGCGCGCGTTTGGCGTCGGTGGTGAAGCTTTTTTCATAGAGCTCGCCGGCCGGAAGATTCGCGCGTTTGAGGGCAAGAAGAAGTTCGTCGGGCTCACCCATGTCGATGCGCTCGACCCAGCCCGCTTCCCAGAGCGTTTTTACGACGAGCGGCTGCAGGTCGCCGGCGACTTCTCTGAGCGAGAGCCGAAGGGCGTAGAGAGAATTGAAGGGGTGCGTGCGCGGAGTGGTGAAGGGAACGTTCGCGCGGCTGCTGTGGCGCAGGCACTGCTTCAAGAGGAACTCGCGCTTGGGTTGCACTTCGCCGGGCCCCTTGATGCCCCAGTGGTTCAGGAGCGGACCGAGTGCCACGGGCACCAGCTCGACGGGCGTCGAGAGCTCCTCGAGGCGGCGCCAAGCAAAGTACGAGAAGGGTGAAAGGTAATCGAAGTAGAAGCTGACGTTTGGCATAGTTAACCCACCTGTGCCTGGATATGTTGCCATCTTTTCTGAAACAAGGCGAGGCTTACCTCTCGCGCGGCTTGGAGGTAAGTCTGCGACAGCAGAGGAGTTCTGGGATTTTTCGCTTGAATTTCTCAAGCCGCGTTACACTGCCTTCCACCAGTTCCTCTATCGAATGTCAGTTTCGCGTTGGACGTTTTTACTTGTGGCACGTTTGCGGTAAGCGACAACTGAGTTCAACCTGTCAGACGACGTCTGTCGGGAGTACACCATGGTTCTATCACGTCTGTTCAAGTCTCTTGCGGTATCGTTTTCGCTCCTGCTCTTCGCTTCGTGTGGTAAGGACGGTCAGGTTCAGATCGTCAAAGGCATTAAGGTCGAGACTATCCTCGACAACAATCAGGTCGCTCTGCGCGTCTCCTCAGAGATCGACTTCGGCAACATTTTCTTTCCAAGTATTCAGCTTCCAGTGATCCGTGATAATCGTCAGATCGGTACGGTCTCGATGATTCCCGTGCTCGGCTCGAAGACCCAGCTTGTGATCGAGGTCAACGCCTCGGAGCTCGCGGACCTGAACGTCGGTCCGGTACTCCTCCCCAACGGCACGCTGGCGCCGTTGATCGGGACCAACACGGCCATCTCCGTGGACCTCGGAAGTCGCGCCAAGCTGTATGTTGCCGCTGCGGCGAATGCGTATGCCTTGGGTGTGGCGATTCCGATCTCGGGCCTTGACTCCGTCGGCCAATCTCTTGGAGGTTTGAACTTCTTCCCGATGTTTGCGATCGAAAATGCCGTTGGTGCGGCCGGTATCTTCGCCAGTCGTGAAGCAGGAAAATCGGGGTTCGCCTTCTTCGTCGACATCACTCAGTACGTTCAAGGTCTGAACTTCGGCGCAGCTAGTGCGACGACCGCGAAAGCCGCCAAGGCCCGTGCACTCTTGTCTGTCGACGCCGCAAGCTCTATGCGCAATATCCAGTTGAACTATACTGAGCTACGCCCGGCCTCAAGAACAGAGCAGAAGCTTAAGAGCATGCTCTACAGCATGAACCAGAAGCGCGTGCGCCTGGCACGCTAGAGAGTTTTTCAAGGATGAGAACAAAAGAGAAGGGCCCTGATCGGGCCCTTCTTTATTGGAAGAGGGAAACTAGATCTTGCGTGAAACGCGGTTTTTAGCGTTCGTCTTATGACGGCGCTTCTCAGCGTTCTCGCGCTTCTCACGATCTTTGATTGACGGTTTTTGGTAGTATTCGCGGGCACGGTATTCTTTAACGATCCCGTAGGCGTCGCACAGGCGCTTGAATTTCTTCAGGGCCTTGTCGGCACCAAAGCTCTCTGAGATCTCGAGGCGAACATTTTCTCCAGAATCTTTGCGTCTATCGGCCATGACAAATCCTTATAAGTTTAGTGGTCTAAAAAAGTCACTTTAGGCTAGCACATGCGCCTAAAAAGGCCAGGCTTCCTGTATAAAATAGGGGTGAAGCGTTAAGTCAAATTCGGCATAAAGGGGGAAGTGGTCTGAAGGCAGCAGCCGTTTTTGTGCAACGTTAACCGGCACAGGTAAAGGACGCCCGTCCGCCGTGACATAACGAGGAAAAACCACACTCTGCGGCACAAGTAACTTTTGCGCTGCTTCGTTCACGAATAAATAGTCGATCTGTTGGACGACTCGTTGATTGCCGGCGCGAAAGTAAACGTAACTGAAGCGGTCATCCTCAGGGATTTGAGAAAAGCTGACCACGTCTTTGAGATTGACCCGATGATAGAGCGGCAGAAACTCCGGCTCCGGCGAGGGCCAGCGAGCATCGCCGTTGAAGTCTCCACCCAGAAGCATGGGCACCGCGGGATCCATGCGAGAAATCACCTGAGACACTCCATGCACTTCTACCGCCCGTCGGGTGCGACCCTCGAAGTCCTCACGGTTCTTGTCGAGCTTGGACTTGAGGTGCACGAGCAGGGTGTGGAACCAGACTTTCCCATTGAGCCTGAGCTCCAACGCCAGCACGTCGCGCGAGAACTTGGTGTATTTCGAGTGGGGAAGAGGTTCGTCGCGATGAGAGGTGAGGTGACACTCCCAGGGGCCCTTGACCAGGTAGCCCATGTCGATGCCGCGGTCCGAGTTACTCTCAAGTAAGAGCGGCGTCCAGGCGCCGTTGAGGAAGTGCTGGTTGAAGTTCCTCAAGGACTCGAGGCCCCCGACTTCGGTCAGAAAGATGATGTCTGGATTGATCCCGAGGATGGTGGACGCCAGGTTGCGCGTCTTATCGAGTGGTTTGTTGTCCAGCATCCCAGCGTTCGAGAGCTGCCACAGAGGTTCGGTCATCTCCGCCATGGCGCGCCCGTCCCAGCGCTCGAGGAACACAAAGAGATTCTCCGCGTTTAACACGAGAACTTTGAGGAGCGGTGACTGGTCGGAAGCTTTTTCCATAGAGGCGAAGTAATTCCGTTTGTTATATCATAGTAACTTAAGGAGTCCTCATGCGCTTTTACTTTTTGCTCGTCACCGGTTTTTTATCCTGCGGGGCCTGGGCCCAGAACCTCTCGGTGCGCTTCGAGCCGCTCTACGGGGTCGAGCATACTCAGAACCGCTTCCCGGAGCCGGCCCGTTTTAGCACGCGAACGTTCTTTGGTCTGCGCGTCCTGGCCGGGGTTCCTCTCTTATCCGGTGAACTCGAAGCCACTCAATCAAACGGACGACGGGATTACCCCTCTGAGAACCAGAAGATCGAAGACCAGGTTCAGCGGGCGATGATCGGTTTACGGTCGACCTACGCTCTCGCCTCGTATCTTGGGTTTTACTTGCGCGCCGGGGCCCGCGCGACCCAACAAAAGACCACCATTACAGATACGCTGACGAACGAACAAGAAGTCAAGGAACCCGATCTCTACTGGGACCCCTACGCCGGTACTGGCCTGCAGTTGGCCCTCGCCAACAATCTGGCGCTGAGTGCTGGTGCGACCTGGATTTTTCCTAAAGATGGGAAGCCTGATGTGCAGTACACCTTCGGCTTCACTGTCAAATTTGGTCAGGTACGATAGGTCCTAACGCACGCGATTTGATTTTCGCCCAACCCTTAGGCATGCTTTAGAGATAAACCATGTTCCACGAGGTGTTGTATGAAGGCAGTCGTCTTAAGTCTTTTGACTTTGTTGGTTCTCTCAGGTTGTGCGTCGAACCGTCGCACGGGCTTCGACGCGAGTGAAGCCGTGTCGCAGATCTCTGCGAAAGAAGCTCAGACACTCAAGGCGCAGGCGCGAGTCGCCTGGGGTGAGCGCCACATTAAAGAAAAACTGCAAGAAGCCATCGACAAGTGGGAGCAGCTGTCGCGCACGAACCTCGTCGACGGAGAAGTTCTCCGGTCACTCACGCACGGCTACTACCTCTTGGCCGATACGCACGAAGATGACATCGAGCTCAAGAAAGCACTCTGGGAAAAAGGTGCGGCCTTCGGCGAACGTGCGATGGCCACCAATCCAGCCTTCAAGGACATGATGGATAAGAAAGTTCCGATGGAAGAAGCGCTCTACGTGCTCAGCAGCACCGATGCCGGGGCCATGTACTGGACGGCCGCGAATCTCGGAAAGTGGGCCAAGCACTCCGGGATCGCAACGCAACTGAAGTATAAGACGCGCATTAAGGCGCTCATCAGTGCCACCGAAAAAATTAGTCCCACCTTCTTCCACGGGGCCATCGCTCGCTACTGGGGTGCGTTCTATGCGGTCGCACCGAGCTTCGCTGGCGGTGACATTAAGAAATCGGAAAAGTCTTTCAAGCTTTCTCTCGAGCAAGCCCCGGGCTACCTCGGGACGAAAGTGCTCATGGCCGAGGTCTACTACACGAAGAAGCAAGATCGCAAAGCCTTCGAGGCAACACTTAAAGAAGTCTTGGCGACGAAGGACGACATCCACCGCGACCTCGTTCCAGAGAACATCCTCGAGAAGCGCAAAGCCGCGAAGCTCTTGAAGCAAATTGACGAACTCTTCTAAGGAGCCCGTGTGAAGCAACTACTACTTAGCGCCCTGTTCCTGTGTCAGAGTGCTCTCGCCGCACCCTTGGCCGTGAAGTTCGCCACCATCGCGCCCCAGGGAACACCCTGGGCGGACTCCCTGGAAGACATTAAAACGCGCGTGGGAGCCGAGTCGAAGAATCAGATCAAAGTCAAAACCTTCCTCGGGGGCCAGCTCGGCGGTGAGCTCGAGATCCTGCAGAAAGTCCGTCGCGGACAGGTCGAAGGCGCGGGTCTTACCTGTGGTGCCATGAGTGCCGTCATCCCAGAGCTCGACGTGCTGGAGATTCCCTTCCTCTTCGAATCAAGTGAAGAAGCCGATTTCGTCTTGGATAATTATCTTCTCGCACCTTTTCAGAAACTCTTTGCTCAAAAGGGTTTCGTGCTGTTGACGTGGGCCGAAAACGGCTGGCGCTCGATCGGCCACAAGACGAAGCTCATCAAGACTCCCGCGGACCTCAAGGGTGTCAAGATCCGCTCACAGGAGAGTAAGGTTCACCTGGCGTACTGGAAGCGCCTCGGAGCTGCGGCCCAGGCCATTGCTGTGCCGGAAGTGTTGCCGGCGCTTCAGACCGGTGTGGTCGAGGCCTTCGATAATACGCCACTCTTTACGTTGGCCGCCGAGTGGCAGACCGCGATCAAGCACTACACGGTCACCGACCACATCTACCAAGCGGCCGTGGTGGTCTACTCGCAGAAGTTCTTCGACAAGCTCAAGCCCGAGCAGAAAAAGATCCTCATGCTCGACGGCAATGGCCAGGCGAAGCTCATTCGCTCGAACGTGCGCAAGCTCGGCGACAGTTTGATCGAGGTTTTGAAGGAGTCGGGCGTACAGGTCGCGACACTTTCAGCGAGCGAGAAGGAAGCCTTCAAGAAATCCGCTGCGGGCCTCGCCGACGAGATGGTGAAGGCGATCGGCGGCGAGTCTGCCGAGATCTATCGATTGATCCAGGAAGGGAAGAAGGCTTTCAAAGCAAAAAAATAAGAGGTTTCCATGACGCAACTCCTGCAGCGACTGACTCAGATCGAGAAGTTCATCGGCGGCCTCTTTATCCTCGTGCTCACGACCCTCGTGATCACGGACGTGATGGCCCGTGAGTTCTTTAAGACGGGCCTTCCCTGGGCCCAGAAGGCGGCGGTGCAGCTCATGATCTGGGCCGGTTTCTTGGGAGCCGCACTCATGGCACAGAAGGGCGATCACTTGAGGCCCGAAGCCGGCGACAAGCTCTGGAAAGGGAAGCTCGCTCCCGTGGTCGAGCGGCTGCGGAATCTTGTGATCACTCTCTTCTGCGGCACCCTCGGCTACTACGCCGTTCTCTACGTGCTCGAGTCAAAAGAGTTTGCTGAGGAGCACGTGGTGCTCGGCGTGCAACTGTGGATCCTGCAACTCATTATCCCGTGGACGTTTTTTTCCATGGCCCTGCGCCACGCCTACTTCACCTGGAAGCCCCTGGTGAAGACTGAAAGGAGTCTCCACTAATGGGTGCCTCGATTCTTTTTCCTATCATCGTCGCCGCGGTCCTGATTGGACTCCCACTCTACGCCATCATGGGAGTCATCGCGGGCTTCTGCTACGTTGTGCTCGCGGGGGAACCGCTCTCGGTTGTGATCGGGGACATCTACTACGCCGCCGACAAAGAAGTGCTCTTAGCGGTTCCACTTTTTGTGCTCGCGGGCCAGATCATGACCAAGGGGTCCATCTCCCGGCGCTTGATCGAGGTGGCGCGCGTCTTCACGGCGCCGATCCCCGGAGGCCTGGGCCTTGCGGCCGTGTTCTCGTGTTCGGTGTTCGCGGCCATTAGCGGGTCGAGTCCCGTCACGCTGATTGCCATCGGCTCGCTCTTGTATCCTGCACTCCTTAAAGAAGGCTACTCGAAGCACTTCTCCATGGGGCTCTTGAGCACCGGAGGGACGCTGGGGATCATCATCCCTCCGAGTATCCCGATGATCATTTTTGCCATCATGGCGGGAGTCTCGGTGGTGGACCTCTTCAAGGCGGGCGTGGGCCCGGGTTTGTTGCTCATGGGACTTCTGGGAGGCTACGCGGTGCTAAGGGCCCCGAAGAGTGCGCGCTCTCCGTTTGTTCCCAAAGAAGCGCTCGCAGCACTCAAGTCCGGCATCCTCTCGCTCTTCATGCCACTCATGATCCTCGGGGGCATCTACTCCGGCTTCTTCACCGCCACCGAATCGGCGGCGATCGCCGTGCTGTATGCGCTGGTGGTGGAAATCTTCATTCACCGTGAGTTTAAGCTCAAGCAGCTCACCACCGTGGCGGTGGAAACCACGGAGACTCTGGGTCTGTTGTTCCTGATTCTGATCCTCGCCGTGAGCTTAAATAAGTACATGACCATCGAAGAGATCCCACAGATGCTGGTGGATCTCATCTCCAGTAACGTCGACTCGAAGCTGAGTTTCCTCTTGCTCGTGAACCTCTTGCTCTTGGTGGTCGGGTGCTTGATGGATGCCATGAGTGCGATTCTGGTGCTGGCGCCGCTACTGACGCCGATGGCGCAGCACTTCGGCGTGGATCCGGTGCACTTCGGGATCATCATGATCGTGAACCTCGAGATCGGTTACCTCACGCCGCCGATTGGGATCAACCTCTTCGTGGCCTCAGGGATGTTTAAGGAGTCGATTGGCGAGGTCGTGAAGTCGGTCCTGCCGTACCTCGTCGTCATGCTGATAGGCCTTGGTCTCATCTGTGCGTTTCCACAGATCAGCCTCTTTCCGTTGCAATAAGAAGAGCGATTACTGAAAGAGGTAGATGACGTTCGCCGGGATGCCAACGGCGAACACGGCGCCCATGAGGATGGCCGTGCCAACGAGGGTCACAGCAATAATTTTGTACGGGATTCCGAGCAGGCATTTTGTTTTCATACTGTAATTTTAAGCTCCGCTCTCACACCGGTCAATCGTGGAGAAAGATTTTTGACTGCGCGGCCACCGACTGCGTGAGCCACACGTTTCCACCGATGACCGAGCCGCGGCCTACGACGGTTTCTCCGCCTAAAATGGTCGCGTTGGCGTAGATCACCACGTCGTCTTCGATGGTCGGGTGGCGCTTGATGGTCTGGAGGCGCTTCTTTACACTGAGCGCTCCGAGGGTGACGCCTTGGTAGATCTTCACGTTCTTGCCGATGTGCGAGGTTTCGCCGATGACCACCCCCGTGCCGTGGTCGATGAAGAAGCTCTCACCAATGGTGGCGCCCGGGTGCAGGTCGATGCCGGTGCGCTCGTGAGCGTACTCGGCCATGAGGCGCGGCAAGAGTGGAACGCCCCGTTGGTGGAGTGCGTGCGCGAGGCGATAAATGGCGATGGCGTAGAAGCCGGGGTAGGAGACGACCACTTCTTCAAGCGAGTAAGCGGCCGGGTCACCTTGGTAGGCCGCTTCGGCGTCGAGGTCCATGAGTCGCGCCAGCTGTGGCAGTTCACTCAAGAAGGCCTCGGCGATGGACGCGGCTTGAGTGGCGAGTTCGGCCTTGAGCGGGGCGAGGGCGACAAGACCTTGAGTCAGGCGTTTCTGGAAATTTTCCAGATGCACAAGAGCGTCAGCTTCACTCTTCAGCGTGATGCGTCCACGCTGCGGATAAAGCAGCGCAATCATTTCATCCACCATGAGTCTAAGCTCTGGAACGTTGAGCGTTAATTGGGATTTGAGAGTGCGCTCTTGGTAAAGAAAACGTGCAAGTTCAGAGGACATACCGTGCCTTTTGAGGTTATAGTCAGGCTTTCTTAGTATTACCGTTCCATGGCCCATAACGCAATGGCAGGGCCTTGATATTGTAAGGATTGTCCATGAATACGCAGCAAGAGACAGTACAGCGCCTTAAGAAGTCAGGCCTCCTCCAGTTGATCGGTAACACTCCCTTGATCAAAATCGAAAGCCTGAGCGCCCTCACCGGCCGCGAGATCTTCATGAAGTGTGAAAACTTCAATCCTGGCGGCACCATCAAGGATCGCCCGGCCTTGCACATGGTGGTGAACGCGATCCTCGAAGGTGTGCTCAAGCCCGGCATGACCATCGTCGAGGGCACCGCGGGTAACACGGGCATTGGCCTTGCCATGGTAGGGCAGTGCCTGGGCCATAAAGTCATCGTCGTTTTACCAGAAGGCCAAGACACTTCGAAGCTCAAGAACCTCGCCCTCTACGGAGCTAACATCCACGAGACGGCCGCTGTCACGTACCCGGATGAGCGTCACTTCTTCTTGGTCGGAAAAAAAATCGGCACCAGCTCTCCCGAGTACTGGTGGGCCAATCAGTTCGATAATCCCCATAACTGGGGCTCGCACTACCACGGCACGGCACCGGAGATCTGGAAACAGATGGACGGAAAGATCGATTACCTGGTGTGCGCGGGTGGATCGACGGGCACCATCGCGGGTGTTTCGAAGTACCTCAAGGAAGTCTCACCACAGACACAAGTGCAGCTCGTTGATCCCCACGGCTCGGGCCTCATGAGCCACTTCTACACCAAGCAGTGGACGCCTCAGGGGACCTACACCATGGCGGAAGGCGTGGGCATCACTCGTCCCACGGCCAACTGGGAGCAAGCGAAGGTGGATGAAGCGTTCCTGATGTCGGATCAGGCGATCACCACACTCGCATACTGGATTCGCAACAAAGAGGGCCATGTCATGGGCATGTCCTCGATGCTCAACCTCGCAGGCACTCTGCGCGCAGCGCTCAAGGCGCCGAAGGGGAGTCGACTGGTCACCTTCATGTGCGACGGCGGCGATCGTGCGACGAGTAAGATGTATAACCCGAGCTTTCTCAAAGAAAAAAACCTAGACGCTACGATTGTGAGTGACCAAGAGCTGTTGAGTTACTTCACTTCCATGTAAGCTAGTGGGCATGAAGATTACACTCGAGTGCCCAGTGCCGCAGTCCGTTTCCAAGGTTTTTGAGCGTTTCGATCGGGATCTGTTCCTGGCGCTGAAGCCACCCTTGCTGCCGATGGGGCTTAAGCGCTTCGACGGTTGCAAGGTCGGCGACGAAGTCCACATCCAGATGGGCCCCACGCTGTGGATCAGCCTCATCACTGAAAACCAAGTGGGCCCCACGGAGAGTTTCTTTGTCGACGAAGGCAAACAGCTGCCGTTTCCGCTCACTTATTGGCGACACAAACACATTATTCGGCAAATGGGCAACGGTTCGGTCATTATCGACGATATCGAATTTCGCTCTTTCGGCACAGCACTTGATTTCTTGTTGAAGCCCATCTTGTGGGGAATGTTCAAGCTGCGCCATCCGGTCTACCGGAGCTACTTCAAGGAGTAAGTATGAAGCTCTTTCTACTCGGTCTCTTCCTCTCGCTGAGTGTTCAAGCACAGACGGTGGTGTTCATCGGTGATTCACTTACAGAAGGCTATGGCCTGGATCCTGAGGAAGCGTACCCCGCGCAGCTGGAAATTTTGCTTAAAGCGAAGGGCCGCAAAGACATCAAAATCGTCAACGGTGGTGTGAGTGGCTCGACCACCGCGAGCGCCACGCAACGAGTGAAGTGGTACCTTAAGACGAAGCCCCAGATCATCGTGCTCGCTCTTGGCGCCAACGATGGCCTGCGCGGCCTTCCGGTGGCAGAGAGCCAGCGCCACTTAAAGCAGGCGATCGACGCTGTGAAGAGCGCCGGGGTCAAAGTGCTTTTAGCGGAGATGAAGCTTCCGAAAAACTACGGTGAAACCTACCGCCGCGACTTCGAACAAATGTACACCGCGCTCGCACGGACGGAGAAAGTTCCACTCTTGGGCTTCATGCTCACGGGTGTGGGAGGAGTCGCGGCGCTGAACCAGCCCGACGGCATCCACCCCACGGCCGCCGGTCAGAAAAAGATCGCCGAAAATCTTATGAAAGCCCTGGAGAGTCACCTATGAGCCTCGTCGCCCGTTCGATTTCCAAAGCACACCACCAGGCCGGCAATCGCATCGCGGTCCTCGAGGGCCTCGACCTCACCGTCGAGCCTGGCGAGACCGTCGCGATCGTCGGAAAATCCGGTAGCGGGAAGAGCACGCTCTTGTCGCTCCTCGGAGGACTGGATCATCCGGACGCGGGCGAAGTGTGGCTCTCGGGAAAAAAACTCACGGGCCTCAGTGAAACGGACCTAGCACTCATCCGCGCGCGCCACATGGGAATCATCTTCCAGCAGTTCCAGCTCGTGCAGACCCTCACCGCACTGGAGAACGTCATGCTGCCGGCGGAAATCCTCGGCGACGAGAACGTGCGGACGAAGGCGGAAGCCTTGCTCGATGCCGTGGGCCTCGGTGCTCGCCGCCATCACTTCCCGCACCAGCTCTCCGGGGGCGAACAGCAGCGCGTGGCCATTGCCCGAGCGCTGGCCGGCAGGCCGGAGGTCTTGCTCGCCGACGAGCCGACCGGAAACCTCGATGCGGAGACGGGACTCCTGGTTATGGACATGCTCTTTCGGCTCGCGCGGGACAACAACGCCGCCGTCTTACTCGTCACTCACGACAACGAACTCGCCCGGCGCTGTGCTCGGGTGCTGCGGCTTGAGAAGGGAAGCCTCCACGCATGAACAGACTCAACTGGCTTCGGCGCGAGTGGCAGCGCTACCGCGCATCTCATCTTCTGATCATCGCGACTCTCGTCTTGGGCATGGGCGGGGTGTTCCTGATCGAGCGGCTAAAGGTCGCGTTCTTGACCTCGGTGAAGAACCAAGAGAAGGAACTCCTGTCATCGGACTTCTCGGTGCGCGCGCGGCGGCCGATCTCGGCGCTGGAAGAGAAGATCTTCTTCGAGACGCTCGGAGATAAGCGGATAGACTCCTACCGCATCCTCGACATGAGCTCCATGCTCTATGCTCCCAAGCAGAATTCGTCGCGCCTGGTGGAAGTGCGCGTGATCCAAGATAACTTTCCCTTCTACGGAGAGCTCGCTACGGCCCAGGGCCCGCTCAGGCTCTCCGCCACGCACCCACTCTTTACTGAAAACTGCGTGTGGCTCCACGAAGAGGCGTCCCGTCTCCTTGGGGTGAGCCTCGGAGAGGAGCTCCGTCTCGGCGAAGGCGTCTTCCGCGCCTGCGGCGTTGTGACGAAGGACTCCACTCAAGGCTTCCGTGGTTTCGCCCTCGCCCCGCGCATCTACATCGGTTCAACACAGCTGAAGAGCACACAACTCGTGGGCGAAGGCACCATCGCCGCGCACTCGATTCATGTCCGGCTCAAAGAGACGGAACCGGCGGTGATAGAGGGTTGGCAGAAAGAGCTCGAAAAGCGCTTCGATGATCCCGCGATCAAGACTTCGCGGCCCGAGGACACGAGCGAGCAGACCGCGCGCTCGGGGAAGCTCTTCGGTGACTACCTTCAGCTCGCCTCACTGGTAGCGCTGATCCTCGCCGTGGTCGGAACCTTCTACCTCTTCCGCACACTCGTCCATCGTCGGCTCAAAGACGTCGCGATCCTGCGCGCGCTGGGGATCTCATCGCTCAAGGCCCGCGAGCTTCTGCTCTTGCCCTTGATCCTCGACTTCCTGGCCGCACTTCCGCTCGCCGCACTCTTCTCCGCGCTCGCGTTTCCGCTCGTGACGCAAGTCCTGGCGCAGCTCTTCTCCACAGTGCTGCCTATCACGAGTTTTCCGTGGTCCGTCGCGGGATCATTGCCGATGATTCTCGCCATGCTCATCGCGAGCCTCATGCCAGCGGTGGAAGAGGCCGTCCGTGCTCCGGTCATGGGTCTTTTGCAAGACCAGGAAAAGCGCGGAGTGGTGCCCTGGCGCTTTAGTGTCCTCTACGTCGTCTTTGGCCTCGGCTCACTTGTCGCACTGGCGATCTGGGCCGCGCACTCGATCAAGATCGGCACACTTTTTGTCGTGGGCCTCTTCGTTGCCGTGGCACTCTTGGCCGGAGTGAGTTTCCTTGCGCGCTTTCTCGGAGAAGCGCTCTTGCGACGCGCCTCCTCTTTGAGTTCCGGTGCAGGGCTCATGGTGGGCCTCGTCGTGCGACGGCTCCTGCGCCGGCCCATCACCACGCTCCTCTCCGTCATCGCTCTTGGGTTGGGGTCCGTGTTGATTTCACTTTTGGGTCACCTGGAGCTCTCGCTCGGGCAGGAGTTTAACGTGAGCTCCGCCGATAAGCCGGCGCTCTTCATGTTTGATATCCAGGACGAGCAGACGGAGAACCTCCGGGCTTACCTGAGTGAGAAGAAAGTCCCGCTTCAGGCACTCTCGCCCATGGTGCGCGGGAAGCTCGTGAGCGTGAACGACGAGCCCTTTAAGAAGAACACTTCGACTCGCATGTTCCAGACGCGAGAAGCGGAAACGGAAGCGAACTTCCGCCAGCGCATGATGAACCTGAGCTGGGCAGAGGGCCTAAACTCCAGTGAACGGTTGCTCGAAGGTGTGCCCTTCGATCAAGTGAAACTTCCCGAAGGCGAGGCTCCGCTCTCGCTCGAAGTGCGCTTCGCCCAACGCCTCGGGATCAAGCTCGGGGATCTTCTAACGTTTGAGATCCTCGGCGTGCCGCTGTCA
>JBKHVY010000018.1:0-21624 GCA_046569805.1 Bacteriovoracia bacterium
TCCCACGAGGAAGCTCCGGACGCCGAACGTCTGGTGCGTCTGTCCGATGCTTGCGAGCAGGTGGATCGCCCGCTCGAGCGCGACCGAGACGATACCCGCTGTGAAGCCGACGACGACCGTCGTGATGAGGAATTTCTGTTCGGAACTGAGCGGGAGTTTTTTCACTACTTGCATCCTAAACCTCTTTCCGTGTTTTTCAATAGTTAGGATATATTTTCCGCTTCGCTCGAAAGTTTCTTTCAGGGGTCAACCTTGACACTCATCCAATCGGTATTACATTGTGACAGCTCAAACATTTGGCAAATAATTTAATCAACTTAATGCCCTGCGCATTATTTTTTAAACCGGAGGATTTCCATGACTGTTAAGCCGTTGCAAGACCGCGTACTCATCAAGCGTGTTGAAGAAGAGACAAAAACCGTTGGTGGCATCATTATCCCGGACAACCACAAAGAAAAACCTGCCCAAGGTGAAATCATCGCCGTTGGCACGGGCTACCGCCTCCAGGACGGCAGCGTGAAGGCGCTGGACGTGAAGAAGGGCGACAAGGTCCTCTTTGGTAAGTACTCAGGCACAGAGGTAAAAGTCGGCGGTGAGAACTACCTCATCATGAAAGAAGACGAAATCCTCGGCATCCTTCAGTAATTTGAAAATTTCCCTCTAAGGAGAACACATATGTCAGCTAAAGAACTCAAGTACTCTGAAAACGCACGCAACAGCATCCTCGCCGGGGTTAACGCTCTCGCGAACGCTGTGAAAGTAACCCTCGGTCCTAAGGGCCGTAACGTTGTCATCCAGAAGTCTTTCGGCGCACCGGCCATCACAAAAGACGGTGTTTCTGTTGCGAAGGAAATCGAACTCTCTGACGCGTTCGAAAACATGGGCGCACAGCTCGTGAAAGAAGTTGCCCAGAAGACCAACGAAGACGCCGGTGACGGCACGACGACGGCAACCGTCCTCGCGCAAGCGGTCTACCGCGAAGGCGTGAAGCTCGTCGCTGCGGGCCACAACCCGATGGACCTCAAGCGCGGCATCGACCTCGCCGTCGGCAAGATCATCGAGAAGCTCAAGGCCATGTCGAAGAAAGTCGAAACGAACGACGAGATCAAGCAGGTCGGAACGATCTCTGCGAACAACGATTCGGAGATCGGAACTCTCATCGCCGACGCAATGGCGAAGGTCGGCAAGGAAGGCGTCATCACGATCGAAGAGTCAAAGACTGCTGACACTCACCTTGAAGTTGTTGAAGGCATGCAGTTCGACCGCGGCTACGTTTCTCCGTACTTCGTCACGAACACGGAAAAGATGGAAGCGTCGTACGAGAACCCGTACCTCCTCATCACTGACAAGAAGATCTCATCCATGAAGGAACTCCTTCCTACTCTTGAGAAGGTCGTTCAGACAGGCAAGCCACTCGTGATCATCGCGGAAGACGTCGAAGGCGAAGCCCTCACAACACTCGTCGTAAACAAGCTCCGTGGCACACTGAACGTTGCAGCTGTTAAGGCTCCGGGCTTCGGCGATCGCCGTAAGGAAATGCTCAAGGACATCGCCGTCCTCACGGGCGGAACAGTTGTCTCTGAAGAGCTCGGCATGAGCCTCGAAACCGTCACACTGAAAGAGCTCGGTACTTGTAAGAAGATCAACATCGACAAAGAGAACACCATCATCGTCGACGGCGCTGGCGCCAAGAAAGACGTCGACGCTCGCGTCGGCGCGATCAAGGCTCAGATCGCTGAAACGACTTCTGACTACGACAAAGAGAAGCTCCAGGAGCGTCTCGCGAAGCTCGCAGGCGGCGTCGCGGTTATCCGCGTCGGTGCTCCTACTGAGTCTGAAATGAAAGAGAAGAAAGACCGCGTCGAAGATGCGCTGAACGCAACTCGCGCAGCAGTTGAAGAAGGTATCATCGTCGGTGGCGGCGCAGCTCTCCTCCATGCCGCAGCCGCGTTGGTGGACCTCAAGGGTGCGAACGAAGAGCAGACGGCCGGCATCAAGATCGTGAAGCGCGCGATCGAAGAGCCCCTCCGCCAGATCGCGTTCAACGCCGGCGTCGACGGCGCTGTTGTCGTGAACAAGATCCAGGAGTCGAAGAACGCCTCGTTCGGTTACAACGCTCGCGACGATAAGTTCGAAGACCTCGTGAAGGCCGGTATCATCGACCCAACGAAGGTCACTCGTTCTGCGCTCCAGAACGCGGCTTCCGTTGCGGGCCTCATGCTCACGACTGAGACCATGATCGCTGATCTTCCAAAGAAAGATGACGGCGCTGGTGCTGCTGCAGGTATGGGCGGCATGGGCGGCATGGGAGGCATGGGCGGGATGATGTAATCTCCAGCTCGGCTGACTGAACGAAGAATATATAGAGAGGGCCTTTCGGGGCCCTCTTTTAATTTCCGGCACTTGACTACCTCGTGAGGAGTTCTAGTCAAGATTCCTTGAGACTCCGCCGATATAGCGAAAGACCAAGGGGTTTCCTATGAGAGCTATTTTAGCACTCGTTCTTTCGTTTCATTTCATTAATACCTCGAACGCACGCGAGCTCGGTGAGCGTGCTGCGTACTTCCCGACGACGCATCTCCTTCAGCTCCTAAGCCAGCAAGAGGCGCTCACGTTCCAGGGCATCGCAGACGCGGAAGTGAGCAAGCTTCGGGAGCAGGGCTTCGCGAGCTACGCAACTCAGCTGACACACTTGTCCGCCGCGGACCAGGAGTCGCTCAAGGGTGTCCTCGCCCAAGTGGCGGGGAAGGAACTTCCGACGATCACGGAAAAGACGAAGGGCCACTGGGTCGTCGCGACCAAGCACGGCACGCTCGTCTTCACCTACGTCGACCTCTTCAAGCGCCAGGTTCAACTGAACGGCGAAGTCCTCTCCCTCAAAGACCTCTCCGTCGCTCAGATCCAGGCGCTCGTTACGGAGAAGCTCAAGACGAAGAAAGTGTCCTGGCTCGACGTGGTCGGCGCTCAGCTCGCGATCCCCATGGCGCACGCGGAGCCGGTCTCGGGAACGATCGCGGTCATCATCATGGCGGTCGTGGGTGGGATCTTGGCGGGCACCGCCTGGTACCAGTGGAGCTACAAGCCCGAGAAGGCCGTGAAGAACATGAACGAGGTGTCGAAGAAGCTCGACGCCGACGCCGAGGCCTGCGAATCCGCGAAGGTCGATGCCGCGAGCTACGACCGGACCTTCGATGTCGCCTCGGAGGTCTCCGAGCGCAGTCGCCTTAATTCGATGACGTCCACCGAGCGCGCACTCCAGTTCGTGATCAAAGAGCAGATCACCTCCGGCGAGCGCAAGGCCACGGACTGCTACAACGCGATTCATGAGGCCGGGAAGAAGATGGGCCTCGACGTGCCGCTCGTGACGGAAAACCAACTAGCGCGCCGCGAGCTCATGTCAGGGGCGAAAATGAATCAGGCGACGGATACGAAGTCCGCCCTCTTCGGCATCTGTGATTCCTACAACCGCCTCGCCGCGTGTATGGAGCAGTTCGTGCAGTCTCACGTCAACGACGGCGAGATCGGGAACTTCAAAGATGATGCGGTAAGAAGTCATCGGACATACAAGCGCCGGTCAGAAGCTCAAGGGCAATAGATTCTCAGACCGAAAGACTCGCATTCGAGTCGAGTTTTATTAATTCTGCGATTTGCCGATACGCCTACAAATGGCAAACACAGAGTCTAGTCTCGAAGAAAAGATCGACGCACTCCTGCGCGCGCTTGGGGGTCTGGAGCGTTTGCGCGATCTCTCGCGCTTGTCGTCGCTTGATCATCTCGTAAATCTTCATCTCCTGAGCCACCTCACGAAGCTCGACAAGATCGAGGGCCTCGAGAAACTCACGGCCCTGGACCAGCTCCAGGAGCTCTCGTCCCTCGAGAAGTTGCAGCTCCTCGAGAACCTCGAGCAGCTCTCGAGGCTCGACCAACTTTCGAAGCTCGATCACCTCCAGGAACTCTCGCAGCTCAGTCAGCTCGGGGACCTAAAGTCCCTAGACCGGCTGCAGGGCCTGGACCAGCTCTCGCGCCTCGACGAGCTCAAAGCACTCGCGAAGCTCGATCGGCTGCAGTACCTCACGCGGCTGGACCACCTGGAGAAGGTGAGCGAGCTCTCGCGGCGGGATGAGCTTGCGAAGCTCGACAAGTTGGCGGAACTGAAGGAGCTCCAGGGCCTTGTGCACCTCGAGAACCTGTCTGCGCTCTCGCAGCTCGACCGCCTCGACGACCTGAAGAAGCTCGACGCGCTTTCATCGCTCGCGGACCTCGGGGGCCTCGAGCGGCTCGACCACCTAAAGTACCTCGAGAGCCTCGATCGGCTGCAGGAACTCACGGCCCTCACGAAGCTCGAAGCACTCAATGGACTGAAGGAGCTGCTCGACGCGCACTCCGAAAAGTTCCTTCTACTCAAGCACCTCGATGCTCTCAATAATCTCCCGCTGCTGGAAAAGCTAAACCAGCTCGATCGCCTCGAGCGTCTCGATGAGCTGAAGCAGCTGGACCGTTTGGACGAACTCAAGCAGCTTGATAAATTGCACCTCATTACGGAAGTCCCACCGGCCATGCCGCCGGTCGCGCAGCCGTCACAGACTGCTGCCGTGTCGGCTCCGTCGACGAACGGCTTCGACTGGAAGCTGCAGTCGATGAAGTTTGTTGTCGAACTGCTGCGAACACTTTTCGTTACGGGTGTGCTGATCTTTGCCCTCCTCAATCCTAAATGTAGAGAGTTCGTCCTCAATGTGGCCGCGGTGCTAGGATTGAACTAGCGAGG
Source organism: Bacteriovoracia bacterium (assembly GCA_046569805.1). Lineage (GTDB taxonomy): Bacteria > Bdellovibrionota > Bacteriovoracia > Bacteriovoracales > Bacteriovoracaceae > UBA6144. The sequence continues at coordinate 4,766 of JBKHVY010000018.1, forward strand.
CCCGTCTAGAGGCGATTTGGCCCCTCGGGACCGATCGGGGCAGGCGCATTTTGCCTCCTCGAAGGGGCTAATCATTCGAATCTTCGAGTTCAGGAGATTCACTTGCGCTTGGCGCGAGAAATGCAACTATGGAATATGAAAAACCGGCCAGGATGGCCCGTTTGAAGGAGACCACGGATGGCGGATAAACCTTTAGCTTGGTTCATGACTTGTCTGATGTGGGCGGGCCCGGCGTTCGGAATGTCTGTCGCACCGAAGATGGATTGCCCAACTCAGTTCCGAGCTCTTGCCAGTGAGGTCAGTTCACCGGCCGAGGGAAGTCGTTCGATGGCGCTCCAAAGAGTCACGTTTTCCATCGAGGAATCGCTCAAAGGCGACTACGAAGTTCATCAGGATGTGAGCCTCGAGTTCGTGAAGTTCGGTTCCTTGGACGTGGAGGCTGGTCGCCAGTACCTTGTGCAGCTTGACCACGGACGTTTGTGTTGGCTTGAAGCTGTAAACTAGATTTGGGAAAGGATGTCCCTCATGAAGCAATGGTTAGTTCTCGCTTTTTGCATGCTCGCTTATGCGCAGGCGCATGCTTACCGCCTGACAGAGGACTTCTCCAATGGCTTCTACTGGGCTTCGCTACCGGTTGAGTTCATGGTCATGGACTCGGATCCGACTCGACTCGCGCTGATCGAAGATCTGGCGCAGGAAGCTGTGGGAGAGTGGGAAGAAGCACTGGTTGATAATCTCTGGAACGTTTCCTCGCAGCAAGGGAGCCCCGTGTCTAGTCGCAATATTATTCGCTGGTCTACTCGCTTCGCGGCGGAGACGGGGCTTTCCGAAAGTTCAACGCTCGCGGTGGCAATCCGCTACACCGGAGGTCCGTACGTTGCGCGTGCAGAGATCGTTCTTAACGGAAGCCATCCTCTGAATTCTTTTCCGAATCAGCTCCGAACAGTTCTCGTCCACGAGCTCGGCCACACCCTGGGCCTCGATCACTCCGACGTAGGTGAAGCCGTGATGGCGCCGACTCTTCAGATCAACTACCAGGGCCTTCACTGGGACGACGAGCAGGGCATGGCCTCAACAGTTCTGGAAACGAAACGTCGTCAGGCCATTGGCTACGTCTCGCCGCTTTCTGTGCGCACCGAAGAGAGCTCGAAGTCGGCCCTGAGCTGCGGAACCGTGGACATCGGCAGTAGTGACGGACCCTCTAGCGGAGGCCCTGGAAGTCCGATGCTTTCACTCGGGTTGGGCCTACTCCTGGCGCTTGCCGCTTTTCTGCCGGCCTTCAAGAGTCGCGCGACTTAGACCGATACAGGAGTCGTGAATACGACATCTGTAATTAGCCACGATTCTTTTTTCTTCTGGATCTCTCTCGAAGATCGGCTCGACGAGGCGTTCTACGCCACGTCTCACGAGCTTTCTCTCCTTGGGATTAAACTTCTTCCAGTCACGATCGACCAAGTGTCGAAGCTCACTGCGCTTACAGCGGACGGGCACGTGAACGTCATCTGTTCGACTCGACATGGAAAGCAGTTCATGGCCTTCCAGAAGCATGTGCTGCCGATCCTCGGTCTTCTGCTCCGGCAAGAGCGCTTAAGTTTTTTTCACTTCTCGAGCTTCCGGAAGCTCGAGGTCACCGCGCGCGGACGTGCGCCAAAAAATTACTTCTTTCTCACCTATCCGCTCAACTTAAGCACCCTCTGTGCTAAGCTCAAACGGTTCCATGAACTTCGGTTAAATCGAGCGAAGGTCTGGCCCGGGGGTCGCAGGGCGAAGGTCCCTGGGCTCGCGGCGTAGAGGAGGAGGTGCCATGAAATCCACGAAAGACGAGATCACTCAGCGCTATCTCCAACTCTTCAAGCTCGACGCTCAGAATCTCTTGCATCGAATTAAGGGCCGTCGCAAAGAGTTTGTTGAAGTCTTCGCCATGCGCCGCACGCGGGAGCACTTCCCCTGGATCTTTAGTTCGCGCTATGAGAAGGCGACGATCAAAGACCTCGCTCACTGTTCGAGCGAGACCATCGCTGCACTCGACCAGTTCTACGGACTCGTCGATGAGATGAAGTGGTACCTCTATCAGACAGAGGACATGCCATCGACGGTCGAAGAGACCGTCTTCCGCCTCACTAAGCGCCTCGAGAAGCTCCACGCGACACTCGCTCTGTATCTTGACGCCGAGATGTCGCTCGACGAGGGTCTAAGCGACGCGGAAGTACATGATCAACTCACCGAAGGCATGTCCTTCGACACTCGCGCCGCAGAAGACGGTGGATTGTTCTCCGGCGAGGGCGATGCTGTCGCGTTCCCCGAAGACGAAACCGATGGTGACGGTCATGCTTAGGACCGCTCTGGCCTCACTTGTGATCCTTGCTTCAACCAGCGTTTTCTCTCGTGAGCCATTGCCGGCGAGTCGCTTCGAGCACCTCACGGGCATCAAGATGAATAGTGACTCGAAGTCCGCCTGGGACGCGAAGTTCAACCGCCCGAACTTCGTCTTCGGAAAGAGGCCCGCGGCGTTCTTAGCGGAAAACTATCAGTTCTTACCTTTCGAGGGATCGGTCCTCGACATGGGAATGGGCGAGGGAAGGAACGCGGTTTTTCTTGCGCAGAAGGGCTTCAAGGTCACCGGCATCGACATCAGCTCCGTCGCCGTCAAGAAGGCGCACATGCTGGCCAAAGAATACGGCGTGAAGATCAAGGGTGTTGCGGCTTCCATGCAGGATTACAAGATCGCTCCGGAGAGCTTCGATGCGATTGTTTGCTTCTATTACCTCGATCGGAATCTTCTGGATGAGATCCGCTCGTGGCTTAAGCCCGGTGGCATTCTCATTTACGAAGCACACACCGTGCGCCAGCGTGTGCACCCCAAGAACCGCCACGACCCCGCAGAGAACTTCCTGAAAGACCAGGAACTGCTTAAGATGTTCCCCGGTATGAAGGTCCTGAAGTACGAGGAACCCCTTCACGAGAAAGATTTCCGAGCGAGCATCATTCTCCAGAAGAGCTAGTGTCTGACTGGTTTAGTCGGACGCAATCTTTCCTTGGCTCTGGGCGCTGCAATGGCATAATAGGAGCATGCGTTTCCTAGGAATCCTGGCCCTATTCATGAGCCTTTGTGTGTCTGCGCAGGACACGGAAACCTCTAAGAATGCGGTTCAGGCGACTTTTCCCGCACGGGTGTCACGGATCAACAATACTGCCGAGATCATCCGCGTCCGCCTTAATTTTAAAAACGCGAAGTTCCTCAATCGCTCTGATCGAGTTGAGTTCTGGAACGAAACCTACCCGGATCAACGCTGCGTCGGCGTGATCGAGGCGCGTAGTAATGAGTACCTACTGATAAAAGTTCCCGAACTTCGTATGTGCATCAGTAAGGTGCACATCACCACCGGAAGCTATCTGCACTTCTGGAGCAAGGATCTTGAAAACAACCTCAAGACCGCCTACGAGCTGGTGGAAATCCTTTTGAAGAAACGCATGGCGCTGCTGGCCCGGAAGCGTCACCACCAACGCGAGCTTGACGGTCACGTAGAAAAAGTCGAGGCCATCAATCGGCGCTACGAGGTCTTGCGTCAGAAGCTCGAGATTGAGTGGGGTAAAGATCTTGCGGCGCAAGAAGAAGATAAGGCGAATGCCCTCGTCGCTTTCAAGCAAGCTGAAGCTCGTCTGAACGAAGTGGAGAGTAAGCTCGAGTCCTACCGGATCCACGAGCACAATTTCACTGTTGACCGTTGGTCTCTGGATCCCGATTCTTATATCCATAAATAGATTCCTTAAGGAGTTCGTCCTATGAAATACCTACTACTGGGTTTGCTCGTGTCGTTGAGTCTCGTCGGCTGCCAAGAGAAGCAGACGAAAACAACGGCGGATACATTTTTCGTCAATAACACGCAGGGGGAGCCTTCTTCTCTGAATCCTCTCACTTCAAATGACGGTGCCGGATCGATCGTCCAGGGCTACGTCCTCGAGACCCTGCTCGCGCGTGACGTCGATACCTACGAGTGGAAGCCAGCTCTCGCGAAGTCCTGGGAGATCTCAAAGGACAAAAAGTCCTACACCTTCGTCCTGCGCGACGGTTTGAAGTGGCACGACGGCAAGCCGCTTACGGCCGAGGACGTGAAGTTCTCGTTCGACGCAATCTTTGATCCGAAGCTCGAAACGGCTCACTTGCGGCCCTACTACGAGAACATCGAAAAAGTAGAAATCATTGATCCAGTCACTGTGAAGTTCACGCTCAAGGACGACTACTTCAAGAACTTCGACGTCGCCGCGGGCCTCACCGTGCTTCCGAAGCACTTCTACACGGATGAATCTCGCAAAAAAGAATTCTCGAAGCAACTCATCGGTTCGGGTCCTTATCGGTTGGCGTCCTACGAGAAAGGAAAGCGAATCGTCTTCGAACGCAACGAAGAGTGGTGGGGCCGCACGGACGAGAAAGAAAAGATGACCTGGAACTACCCAAGAATTGTCATGCGCTTTCTCACGGAAGAAAACGTGACCATCGAGACGTTCAAGAAGGGGGATCTCGATTTCATCAGCTTGCGTCCAGAGACATTCATGAAAAAGACCGATGGCCCTGAGTGGGGGACAAAGCTCTTCAAGGTACAGACTTCGAACAAGGCCCCCAAGGGATACACTTTCGTCGGCTGGAACCTGCGCCACCCGATCCTTTCGGACAAGAAAGTTCGCCTCGCCCTCGCGAAGCTCTACAACCGCGACTTCGCGATGGATAAGTTCGAGTTCAATCTCTCCGCGCACGCCACGGGTCCGATCGAGCCCTCAAGCGACTTCCACCCGCCGACGCAGAAACCGATTGGCTTCGATCCCGAGGGCGCGCTCAAGCTCCTCACGGAGGCCGGATGGAAAGACACGGACGGCGATGGTCTCCTCGACAAGGTGATCAAAGGCAAGAAGACGAACTTCTCCGTCACGATCCTCGAGCCGCTACCGGACTACGTGAAGTACCTAACGATCTACAAAGAAGAGGCGAAGAAGCTCGGCGTGGAGATCAACATCCAGCAGATCGAATGGAACTCGTTTCTGAAGCTCATCGACGAGCGTAAGTTCGATGCGGTTCGCTTGGCCTGGGGTGCTGGCACCGGTGATCCAGATCCAAAGCAGATCTGGCACTCGGCGTCTGTTGACGGCAACGGTTCGAACTTCATTGGCTACTCGGTCCCAGAGGTTGACCGCATGATCGACCAGGCCCGCCGCGAGCATGATCGCCCGAAGCGCATTAAGCTTTTGAGCAAAGTCTATGAAACGATCGCCAACGATGCTCCCTACTTGTTCATCTTCGCCGGCAAGTCGACGCTCTACTCGCACAACGCGCGAGTTCAGAAGACACGCGATACCTTTGGCTACGGCGTCGGCTCCGAGTACTGGACGCTGGAGAAGCGTTAGTGGGCAAGTACCTCCTTAAGCGCCTTTTGGTGATGATCCCGACGCTGATCGGGGTCACGCTCATCGTCTTCGCGGTCATCAACCTCGCGCCCGGTTCGCCGGTGGAGCAGAAGCTCCAGCAGCTGCGCTTTGGCGGCGGTGCGAAGGGTGGAGGTGAGACTACGGGGCGTGGTTCGAGTACCGTCTCCGACGAAGTCCTCGCGGCCCTGAACAAGCAGTACGGCTTCGATAAGCCGCTCCACATGCGCTACTTGATCTGGCTTAAGAACATCGCAACCCTAGACCTCGGAGAGAGCTTCACCTACGAGGAGCCTGTGGTGGACGTGATCACGTCGAAGTTTCCGGTGTCGCTTCAGTTTGGAATTGCGTCTCTGATCTTGAGTTACCTGATCTCGATCCCCTTAGGGATCCGAAAGGCACTCAAGCACGGCAGCTTCTTCGATACGAGTTCGAGTCTTCTGCTTTTCATCACGTACTCGATCCCGCCATTCATGTTGGCGATTCTTCTGATCGTGTTCCTGGGCGGCGGAAGTTTTCTTGACCTCTTTCCGATCGGCCAGCTCAACTCGGATTCCTACGAAGACCTGACGACCTTCGGGAAATTCATGGATCGGCTCCATCACTTCATTCTTCCTCTCATCTGTTACACCATCGGCTCCTTCACCTCGCTCACGCTCTTGATGAAAAACTCGCTCTTAGAAGAGATCAAAAAAGACTACGTTCGTACCGCGCGGGCGAAGGGTCTCTCGGAGCGCGTCGTGTACCTGCGCCACGCCCTGCGGAACGCGTTGATTCCGATTGTTACCGGACTCGGCAGTTTCCTCACGGTCTTCTTCGCCGGATCACTGCTTCTCGAAACTATCTTCCAGCTCGATGGAGTGGGCCTGTTGAGCTACAAGTCTGTGCTCTCACGTGACTACAACGTCATCATGGGACTTGTGTTTTCTCAGAGTGTTCTCTTTCTGATTGGTAACGTTATGAGTGACCTGGCCTACGTGCTGGTTGACCCAAGGATTGATTTCACATGATCGAACGCTGGCTTAAGAATGATCAGTCGGTCCGTCGCTGGCGGCGCTTTAAATCCCGGAAGCTCGCGTTTGGCAGTCTCATCGCACTGATCGTTGCGTGCGCATTTAGTTTTACCGCTGAGTGGTGGGCCAACAGCAAACCAATCTACCTGCGCTACCAGGGACAGAGCTTCTTTCCCATTGTGAATGACTATCCGGCCTCTGCGTTTAATCAGCTCAATCGGATTGCTCCGGACTACCGCACCATCGAACTCGCCGAAAGCGATGTGGCCATTTGGCCTATCATTCGCTGGGATCCGTTCGAGTCGAACCAGACCGTCGATAAGTTCCCGGCGCCACCGAGCCGCGAGAACTGGTTCGGCACTGACGATCGAGGCCGAGACATCCTCGCGCGGCTTCTCTACGGACTGCGCTACTCCATGACTTACGCCGTTCTCGTCTGGTTCATCACTTTCTCCATGGGAACCGTCATAGGTGGTGTCATGGGCTGGAAGGGGGGTCGCATCGATTTCTGGGGGCAACGCCTCGTCGAGGTCCTGAGTACCGTTCCGCAGTTCTTCTTGCTGATTATTTTGATCGCGATCTTCAAGCCCACGTTGCTCCTGCTGGTCCTCATTTCCTGCGTCTTCGGGTGGATCAGTATTAGTTACTACGTACGTGGTGAGTTCCTAAAAAATCGCAAGATGGACTTCGTGGAAGGCGCGCGGGCCATTGGCGCAGGCCCCTCACGGATTTTTTTCCGTCACTTGCTCCCGAACTCACTGGGGCCTTTGATTACCTTCACGCCTTTCGTGATCTCGGGCAATATCGTGGGACTTGCGAGTCTCGATTACCTCGGTTTTGGTCTCACGCCTCCGACGCCGAGCTGGGGGGAACTCCTCAATCAGGCCCAACAAAACTTCACCATTGGTTGGTGGCTCGCGGTTTTCCCGTCACTTGCGATGTTCCTAACGCTGACGATGCTTTCGTTGGTCGGCGAATCGACTCGCGATGCGATGGATCCGCGCCTTTAAATGTGCTAGAAGAAGTGCATGAAAAAAACAGCACAACGGATCGCGCATTTTAAGAACTCTATTTTTGGCGTCATGTCGAAGCTCGCTCGCGAGCATCAGGCCGTGAACTTGGGTCAAGGCTTTCCGGACTTCGATGGCCCTGAGTGGCTGAAGAAGATCGCCGCTGAAAAAATCGACCAGGGCCATGGCCAGTATGCACCCTTCCCCGGAACTCCGAGTCTGCGTCAATCGGTGAGTGACTATTACCAGCGACTCTATAAGCTCTCCTACAATCCGGAGACGGAGATCACGATCACGGTCGGTGCGACCGAAGGTCTCTTCACTACCATCACCGCGTGCGTTGACCCAGGAGACGAAGTGATCGTCCTGGAGCCGTTCTACGATTCGTACGTTGCGTCGATTGAAATGGCCGGTGGGGTGGCCGTGCCTGTGACCATGCATGCTCCGGACTTCAGCGTCCGTGAAGCAGAACTCGAGGCTGCTGTTTCCTCGAAGACAAAACTTTTGATCGTGAACAATCCTCACAATCCCACCGGCAAGGTCTGGGAAAAAAATGAACTCGAGGCCATCGCTCGCTTTGCCGTGAAGCATGATCTTCTGGTGATCAGTGACGAGGTGTATGAGTTCCTGCTCTTCGACGGCGCTGTTCACCACCCTCTCGCGCTTTTTCCTGGAATGTTCGAACGAACTTTCACGATCAGTTCCGCTGGAAAAACGTTCGGCCTTACTGGTTGGAAAACGGGCTGGATCTGTGCTCCGCAGACTCTCTCGGATGCGGTTCGGCTGGTGCACCAATATGTGACCTTCTCGGTCGCGACCCCGCTCCAGGAAGCTGTGGCAGACGGCTTGAAGCAGCTCGACACTTACTTACCGGTGTTCCAAAAAACCTATAAGGAGAAGCGCGACTTCTTCTACCAAGGACTAAGAAACCTCGGCTTCGAGTTCGCGATTCCTCGGGGCACCTACTTCATGATGGTCCCGATCCGCAATAAAACGGAACTGAACGACGTAGACTTCGCTATGAAGCTCGTGAAAGAGCACAAGCTCGCGGTGGTCCCGCCCTCTGCGTTTTACCTCAAGTCAAAGCAAGGCGCCGATTACCTGCGCTTCTGTTTTGCGAAGAAAGAAGAAACGCTCAAAGCGGCACTGACGAACCTAGAGCGACTGTAGCTTTAGCTTTGTCGTCAGGGTCTTCTTCCCGCGCTGGTACTTCACGGTGACCTGGTCTCCGATCTTGTACTTCTCGAGTGCGTGGTAGATGTCGTCGAGAGAATTCACTTCCTTGTCATCGATGGAAAGGATGACGTCCCCCACAAAGACACGCCCGAAGCGATCCTGGGACATGCCCTTGAGGCCCGCCTTCGCAGCAGCTCCGGCCTCGTCGATGTAGGAGATGATCACGCCCTTCTCTGACATTCCTACGTGCTTCCGCAGATTTTCGGGGACGATGCCGATGCCAAGCCCTGGGCGAATGATCCGGCCGTGCTTGATGAGTTGTGGAACGATCATGGAAATGGTGTCGACCGGAACCGCGAAGCCCAGGCCCGCGCTCGAGCCGGAGGTCGAGAAGATCATGGTATTCATGCCGATCAGACTGCCGCTCGAATTCAACAGTGGTCCTCCCGAGTTCCCCATGTTGATCGCAGCATCGGTCTGAATCATGTCGTGGATCTTCACACCGCCGAAGCCTTCGATCTTACGCCCCAGCGCACTGACGACCCCAGTGGTGAGTGTGTGGTCAAGGCCAAAGGGTGAGCCGATGGCGAGAGTCATCTGCCCCACCTGGAGCGTTTTCGATTCCCCCACGCGGATCGGAACGAGTTTCATTGGCATTTCTTTGAGCTTCAAAACAGCAATGTCTTTCTTTGGCTCTGAGCCCACGAGTTTGGCGGAGTATTGCTTCGAATCGTTTTGGAAGGTCACCACGAACTCGTTGCCTCCGTTCACCACGTGGAAGTTCGTTACAATATGGCCCTGGTTATCCCAGACGAAGCCCGAGCCTGCTCCCTGTGGAACTTCTACCGTTCCGTAGAACAGGTGGCTGGCGATCTTGATGTTCGAGACGTTCACTACCGACGGAAGGACTTCCTTGTAGAGAGCGATAGTTTTTTGCTCGACCTCCAGCAGTCCGGTCGAGGCGTAGCTCCAGGTCGTGGAGAGTGTAAGAAGGCCCAGAGCGAAAACGATACGAAGCATAGGTGCTCCTTGTTTTGAAGGTGAATATGAGTATATTAGAAATACCGTAACTTCCCCAATAGGATTTCCCATGGACAACGCGCACAATTTGCAGAGCGACATTAAGTTTTGGCATCGCTCCCAGAATAGCATGCAAATCGAGAAAGTTTACGGTGATAAATTCATACGATTTCTGTACCAATCCGAGTTGGGAAAACTCACGGGTGGAATCTTCGCCAATAAAATTTTTAGTCAGTTCTACGGCTCGTTTCAAGACAAGGCGTCCTCGGCCAAGAAGGTTCGGCCTTTCATCGAAAAGTTTCAGATCGACATCGATCAGTACCAAGCGGGCAGCGTGCCAGCGAGCGATATCCGCGACTCCTATGCGAGTTTCAACGAATTCTTCATTCGTAAACTGAAGCTGGGTGCTCGCCCGATCGTCGCCGAGCCTCATCGCATGCCCGCCTTCGCAGAGGCGCGCTACGTGGGCTACGACTCCGTCACCAACAATATTCGCTTCCCCGTCAAAGGTAAGTTCCTTTCCGCCGCAGGCCTTCTCGGAAACGCCGACATCGCTAAACCGTTCGAGGGTGGACCGCTTATGGTCGCACGTCTTTGTCCCGTCGACTACCATCGCTACCACTATCCAGATAATGGCCGCGTGCTCGACCATTTTCCAGTGCATGGCCGCTACGATTCCGTGAATCCGCTCGCCCTTAAGCTCAAGAACGATATCTTCCTCGCTAACGAGCGCCAGGTCACACTGCTCCAAACGGAAAACTTCGGAAAGCTCGCCTACATCGAGGTCGGCGCCATCTGTGTCGGAAAGATTGTGCAGAGCCACCCGTGGAATAAGCCGTTCATGCGTGGTGAGGAAAAAGGTTATTTCCTCTTCGGTGGATCGACCGTGGTGCTCATCGGTGAAAAAGGTAAGTGGGCCCCAAGCCGCGATATCATGGAGAACACCGCCAACGGTACTGAAACGTATATCCAGCTCGGCGATGAGGTTGCCCTCAAGGCCTAAAGCGACAGACGATCGGGAAGTGATCCGATGGCCATGTTCCATTCATCGATTGCTTGAGCATCTCAATTTTCGCTTCCCGGTGCCGCTGATCGAGTAGGATCCAGTCGATCCGTGAACCCTCGGTGTTCTCGCCCGTAAACGGATGGTGACTTGATTCTTCGGGATGAGGCCAGGGATCAATCAGTTCCGGGAAGGCCTGGAGAAGTTGAAGCTGGACCTCTGACTGAGGCGAATCGTTGAAGTCTCCGAGGATGATGAGGCGCTCGTTGCTTCGCAGGCGCGCAACCTCGTTTGCGAGGACAGCGATTTGCGAAAGTCGTGTCGAGCTCTTCACGTGATCTAAGTGGACATTCACCACGAGCCACTTTTCTGAACCGATGCGCATCTTACTCCATGTGAACAGGCGCGGGAAGGCGCTATCGAAGGATGAGCTACCAGAGATGTGCGGTGTTTCTGAGAGCCAGACATCACCACTATCAATGGGAAGAACATGAGCTTCTTTCACAAAAAGCGTCGGATACATGCGTTCGTCGATCCAGTGACGGTTTGTTTCAAGAATGCGGTAGCCTGGAAGAAGACTTGCGAGTTCTCGTAGCTGCGGCTCGCGGCCTTCCTGGGTACCGATGATGTGAGGATCTTGCGAGAGGATGAGTTGCGCCAAGTTTTCCCGGCGATGCTGCCAGCTGTGACTTCCGTCGGCGGGATTGTCAAAGCGGATGTTGCTGGTGACGACTGTGATATGGGCATGCATGCCCATATCATAGCCAAAAATTTAGATTTGATCACCAATTAGCACGTCCCCGGAGATCTCCGTATAGAGCGCATGGGTTTCTGCTCTCACCGGAACCGCTCGGCCGCACGCACTATCGACAACGCCTGTTTGAATCGTCGTCGCCGTGAGGGCGTGCTGGAATTGTGGAGTCCAGGCGTCAGAATTTACGGAGAGTGTTATGTTGGCCGCGACGGCGGTGCGGCCAATCTCGATCCAGCCGAGGCTTAGATCGAAAGCGCCGTTAAGATCTAATCGCTCCAGCACAGCTTCAACTGACCGAGGAATCACGGCCTCACGTCTGAGTAAACTCACCGAGGTAAATTTACAAGTAAGGTGCTGGTAGTCGGGGTGACTGCTCAGCGTGTGGATGTTGGTCTTACTTTGTGTTACGGCTTTCTGGATGTTATTCAGAACCACTGTCATATTAAACCGCTGAGGCCGCTCGAAGCGGAGTGACTTGCGGGCCAGGAGATTGAGCTTTAGACCTCGCACTTCTGCTCTTCGAAAATCTTCTGCGCTTCCGTACACGATGGCATAGGTCTCCCCGGCCAGGGGCTTTTGTGAGAAGCTGTGATCGGTATTCACAAGGCGCCATCCGGCTTCGTCGGCGTGAGGACTCAAGGGCTGACCTTTCGGAAGAAGTCCCGACTGGTGTAAAAAATCTCGCACAGGAAGTTCTACCGAAACATAAAAGATCTGCTCACCCTCGGGCCTAGAGATGATCAGGCGATAGCTCTTATCGGTGACATCGAGGAGACTGCCGTTTTCGATCTGGGCATTGAGCGTGATGATCGGCGTGTCGATAAAGCCAGGGTCGATCTTCGTTGCGGAGAGCTCCTGGGTGTCGATGCGCGTGAAGTGCTTACCGCTCATGCGTGTGCGCCAGTACCCCGGCTGGTGAATAAAACTCAGCTCGAGCTGCGAAACGCTCGGTAGGTCCTTCGTTTTTTCCTCGCGAAGACTCGCGTCGATCAGTAGGCGTCGAAGCTTTCGACTCACCGAGGGGGCCATCTTAATCGGTTTCCCATCATTTTGTACCAGCGTCACTTCCGCGGGAATCACCGGCAGCACTTCTCGGATCTCTGCGACGAAGGGGTTGCGTGACTGAGAGAGCTCTGTCGTATCGTTAATCCCGTCACCGTCGCGGTCCTGCTGTGCTAGCTCGCTTAGGTCAAAGGTGACGTCGCCCTTAGCGAGTTTTTTTCCACAAGAGGTTAGTACCAAAAGGAGTAGTAAGAATTTCATGCGATGCTCCCGATGAGACGCTTGATGACGTCACCGTATTTGTCTTCTCCCCAAACCACCACGGTGTAATCGTTGAGGCTTGCCCCCTTCGGTGCCGGAGGAAGGGACGCCATGAAGTCCTCGACGTTCTTAAGTAGCGCCTTGAGGATGCTACGATCTTTTTCGCTGACCCACGCTTTGCGCAGTCCAAGGTTTTTTCCTGTTCCAGAGGCGAGACCTTCGATGAGCTCTAGCGCTTCCTGGCGGTGCGCGTGCTGGTCGTTGATCTTCTTAAATTCCTCGACCGGAAGGTGGCGATTAATCCCGTAGCCGCCGTCGCGGAGAGCGACGAAGCCACGCAGCGTGAGAGCTTGGAGGATGTTCGTAAGGAATCGCACTTCGAGGTTGGTGTCTCGCTGGAGTTCCTTGAGCGACTTTTCGCTCTGGCCAATTGATTCAAGGACGATTCGCTCGACACTCGTGAGTGATTGCATGGGGCCTCCTAGGCGATGTGGATGTCAGTTTGTGGGGTCGTCGTTTTTCCAGAGAGAAGCTGGTTCCAGTGCAGTCGCTTCTCCATTTGCCCGAAAATCTTTTCGATTTCCTCATGAGAAAGTTCTGCCCGGACCCGCGCCATGAGCTTGTCTCCGCGGTCCGTCGACTTAAAAAAAGGTGAGCGAGTTTCGATGACGTGCTTGAGGGTCTCGTACTCATCGAGGCGCATCGGAGCGCCGTTCATAAGGCGGAAGACCCGCGTGAGCTGGATGCCCGTGAGGTCTTCAATCTCGCGGAAAGTTCTGCGGGGAAAGTGCTGCTTGAATTCGGCAAGTATCTGTTGCTGTAGGGTCATGGTCATCTCCTGGTTGGTGATGACGACCCCTAGAGCAAGGACCGTGCCAACTACAGGGAGAGCTGGTTTTCGTGGAGGATGCGATAGAACGCCGAGCTCGAAATCTTAAGCTCTTTTATGCACGCAGTGATCTTCCCTTCATGCCGAGCGAGGGCCTCTTGGGCGACCTTCTTTTCCACCATTTGGAAGTACGCGCGCAGGCCCTGTTCGCGGATAAAGTCCTGCGCCGTCGAACTGAGGAACTCATCACTTGTAGGGACCTTTTGCTGCTGCTTCAAAGCAATGCGGACATGCTCTTCGGTCACCACCCCCGTGCCGATGTCGCCAAGACTCAGGAGCGCTTGCCTGAGTTCGCGGATATTCCCAGGCCACGGATAGCGGTTGAACTCCTCGAGCGCCTCTGGCGTAAGGACATAGCGGCGTGGAGACTGTTTTTGAAAGTAGCGAATCAAGAGCTCGATGTCGCCTACGCGCTCTCTGAGTGCTGGGAGCGGGAGGCGCAGGCCTGCGATCCGGAAGTACAAATCCTCACGAAAGAGGCCCGCGAGGATTTTCTGCTGGAGATCTTCGCAGGTCGCCGTCATGAGCGTGAACGAACTCTTCTCCGGCTTCGTACTCCCAATGGGATAGAAGGTCTTTTCTTCGATCGCTTTGAGGAGCTTCTGTTGCATCGCCGGGGACATGGTTCCGACTTCGTCGAGGAAGAGCACTCCTCCGTCGGCGGCTTTGAGCTTCCCGATCTTCTTCTGGTCGGCACCGGTGAAGGCCCCTTTCTCGTGCCCGAAGAGTTCGCTCTCGATAAGATTGTCGGGGATCTCACTACAGTTCAAGTGCACAAACGCGGCCTTGTCACCGAGGAGGTGCTCGGCGAGAACTTTGCCCAGCACACTTTTGCCAGTGCCGGTGGGGCCCGTGATCAAAAGCCCTCGGCCCTGCCAGGGCGAGGTGAGGAGCTTCGTGATGTTCTGAATGAGGGTGTCGTCTTTCGTGGGAAACTTCTCGTCAAACAGAAGACTTAGGCTCCTTAGGTCCTTCTGCGCCAGGACGCTCTTGATGTAATTGGGAAGGTGCTGGGCGACCTGTGCCTTTGCCAGCACGTGCTGGGCGCCGAGGGCGTAGGCCTGGCTAATAAGCTCCTCGTCAGTGCTACTCGTGAGCATGAGGCGCATGGCCCGCTTCTGGCCCGCGAGCGCAAGAACTTCAAGGCCCTGCGGGCCGTCCGGAAGATTGAGATCGGTTACAACCAGGTCATAAGTTCCGACGGCGAGAAGGTCCCGGGCCGCTTCCCAGGTCGCCGCCCCTTCGCACAGGCCAAAGGGCGAGAGAATCTCTTTCAGATGCTGGAGAAAATACTTATCATCTTCAACCAGGAGCATCCGGAGCGTGTGTTTCATACTCGGTGTTCTAGGTGAGACTGATTCGGATTTCAAATCCCGAATTCGTTTTCCGAATTTTTTACAGGGGTACCCGTGAAGATCAAGCGCTTTCAGGATTCGGTAACACTCGCTCAGGCCGTTGCCCAGGAGCTCGCGGCCATGCTCGCGGCCACAGGGAACGTGGGCTTCGCCACCGGCCGAACGATGGACCCGATCTACGAGGCACTGGTGAAGCTCGCGCCGCGCGTTTCAGCTCAGGTGTGGATGCTCGATGAGTACCTAGGTCTCTCGGCCGAGGACCCAAGGTCCTACCGCTACTACCTTCAGACGCGCGTGTTCAGGCCTCTTCAGGTTCCGCCCGCACAAATCCACCTCCCGCAGCTCGAAGTCCTGGCACCCGAAGCCGCGGCTCTTGCCTATGAGGCTGAACTTCAGCGGTTGGGTGGTCTTCGGCTTCAGCTCTTGGGCCTTGGTCTTAACGGGCACCTCGGGTTGAATGAGCCGGGCTCAACGCTTTTGGAGCGCACGCGGATTGTGAAGATCGCTGAAAAAACTCGCGTCTCGAATCAATCGTTCTTCGCCAGTCTCTCGGAAGTTCCGACCCACGCTCTGACGCTGGGACTCGCAACCCTTAACGACGCTCAGGAGTTGTGGTTAATTGTATCCGGGGCTGCCAAGGCCGATATCCTTCAGCAAGTCCTTGAAGGGCCCGTGACCACACAGGTTCCGGCGAGCCTTCTCCGTGACCATCCAGGTCTTATTGTCTTCGTCGACGAGGCCGCGGCGAGCCGACTAGCTTAGCCAGTCCGTCAGGTCATGGGCCATGGTCGCGAAGGCCGGAAATTTTTTTTCAGCTTCTTTTCTCTCAAGCCGGTAGAGCTGGCCCGCGAGCATGGGAGCGCTCGGAGCGCCACTTCCGGAAAGCCACTCACTGGCGCGCCGGACGTTGTCCATCTGCCAGCCGAGGAGTCTCAGATGGTACGGGTTGCGCGCGATTTCACCGCGGTGACATTCGAGCGCACGCACGAGCTTTAGGATGATCTTTTCGTCGACCTCCACCAGGAGGTTGGGAGTCTCCTGGGGTGACCAGTACTCCGCCCAAGCGATGGTACCTGGGAAGTCTCTTGTACAGCTAGCGACGAGCTCATGGGTCTTGATGTGAGTCGAGTGCCGGTCCTGAGCGTGAGGTGCAATGATGAGAGTTGGTTTATGCTTGGTGATCAACTGCTCAAGCTGCTTAGGCTTCTTCACCCAGTCCTCTGGGAGCACGACGTTTGACCACTTAAGGAGCCGTGTCGCTTCCGCGAGCTCGCGAGCGCGCTCCGCTTGGCGCGTGCGTGAGCTTCCGAGCGTCACGGCGACGTTGAGGACCTTGAACTTATTTTCGAGCTGCAGGCGCAGGGCCAGCGCACCCATGAGGACTTCGTCGTCGGGGTGAGGAGAAACGATCATCACCGTTTCGGTGGGCGCGAGCCGTCTTACTGTGAGCTTCTCCGGAGGAGTGAGCTTGAGATGTTTTCGGAAATCTTGGATGTGTTTTTTTACAAGAGAGACAGCGCTCATCTCTTAGAACTGAGCGACTGAAGAAAGGACGTAGCAAAAGACGATAAGGATCAAAAGTGACTTAACCATAACTCTCTTCAGTTGGGATTTTCTTAAACTTAACTGAGTCGCAAGGAGATTGTCGAGGGGCCCCTCTTCGTGGGGACCCCGCGCCGAAGATTGATACAGGAAATCAAACGGTTAACTAAGCTCGCTTGTAGTCATCGACCAGTCGCACGATATCGTCCTCACCGACGTAGCTGCCGACTTGGGCCTCGATCAAAACGAGGTCCGTAGGTTCGCGGTTCTCAAGGCGGTGGACTTCACCCATAGGGATGTAGGTCGACTGGTTACGTTCTAGAGCAAAAGTCTTTTCACCGACGGTGACTTGAGCGATGCCTTCAACCACGATCCAGTGTTCGCTCCGGTGCGTGTGTTTCTGGAGTGAGAGCCGAGCT
>JBKHVY010000019.1:0-4970 GCA_046569805.1 Bacteriovoracia bacterium
CCCAAGATAAGTCGCTTCCTTGTCCTTCGTCTAGAGTGGAAAAATTACACGCCTACTTACGACTAGAATTGAAGAACTTTCCGAAAAGACTCGGACCGCGACTGATGATGTCGGCGTTAGAGAGGTTCAGCCCATAGCGCCGGTAGATCTCCCGGAAAGCACGGACATCGCGGGTCGCCTCGACCCCCACATTATAGTCTTGAACCGACAGGACGAAGACCTCGGGAGCACGCAAGTGCTGGGTCACGCTCATGGCGAAATCCTTCAAGTCGTCCATCGAGAAAAAGCTCGCGGGGAAACCTACGGATTTACCGAAAACTCTTTGCGCGACTTCCTCTTGCACATCCGTCGGAACGGGTCCTGCTTCAGAAAAGAAGTACAGGACAGTGTAGCGACCGGAGAGGTCCGGAAACTCCGTACTCTCTTCGTGGGTAAACTTGTAGATGAGATTCAGCGATAATCCTTCGCGCATACTTATTCCTCGAAGTGACCGAAGTCGAGACTAATCGATCCCTGTGCCATGACTTCGATCTCTACTCCCATGGGCGTGCTCTTCGCCTGGGCCTGGATTGGATCGACGACCTTAAGAAAGGCAAAGCGCTTCGATCCGATGACCTGGACCCGTTGCCGATTCGGAGTTGGGTTATAAATCGAGATTCGGCGGACCGATTCGTAGTTGAGCTCATTGGTGCTCGTACTCCGGGTCTTCCATGTGTAAAAGAGTGGCTCGTCGCCTTTGATGGCAAGGTGCTTGAGGGCGAGGTACTTCGTTACGTTTTCCCAGAACAAGATCTTTTTTGCCATGGGCTGGGCCATAAGTGTCTGACTATTGTAAATGAGCAGCATGCCCTCGCCGAGTTTGATGAGAGAGATGCTCGTCAGGAAGTTAATCTCCTGAGTTTTTAGTTCATTTTCCAGGATAAAGATCTGTAGCTTCTTCTCGAGTACTGGATCTAGCCCCGCGCGATCAAGGAGAATCCGTTGGCCATTCATGAATAGGCGCAGGATGTGCTGAAAGCGCTGCTTATCGATCTGGTGACCGAAGAAAAACTTCAGTCGCTCACTCGCCCCTTCATCGGCTTCCCGCTCGTAGTCGAAGCGACCGCGCCACCGCCAGCAACCTTGAAAATCCCTCTTCACATGGGCCAGAAGGCCCAGCTCCTCGAGCTTCTTCGGCGCATCGATCGCCATGTCGTCATCCCAAAAGAAATCAAAGAACACGAGTGGCACAAAATTACCCGAATCATTTTCTTGGGCGAGGTGTTGCTGAACCGTTTGGCGAATCAACGTAGGCGACAGGTGATCCTTAAGAAACTTCGCGATCACACCTTTCTTGACGCTGTTAGGAATAAGAACACTTGAAGGGAGAAGACTCCACTCAAGCTGTGTCCAGATGTCCTGCATGAGTTCGATCTTATGATTCCAGATATCCGAGGAACGAGGAAAAATGTCTTGTGGGGCGCCGCCTAAAAATCCGTACTCTTGGACTCCCGTCCAGTGGCCTGCGAGCGACTCGGAGGCCGTCTGCGAGTAGAGATCAGAGATGAGCTTGCGGTAGCGCGCGACGTGAACCGAAGCTTCGTGGGGAGCCATACCCGGCATTTCGACGCCATCGTCGTTCATGCGCACCGGGAGCTTCTGTTGCTTCAGGTAGCGCGTGAAGCCCGCCTCGAAAGTTGGTGAGTAGTCTTCGAGGTAAGAATGTGCCTCTTGAGGCCCTACCCAGTACGCTCGCAGCCCCTTTAGGGGAGTAGCGACACTCTTCTGTGTGAGCACCTGGCCCAGTTGCCAGACCCATTTTCGAAACGCCTGATAGACACGTGGGTCATAGAAAGAATGCGTCTTGTGGATGCTCCCGTCAGTGTCGAGGAAGGCTTGAGTCATGCCGTGGGCGTCATGTGACGGATGACGCGCGATAAAGGACGGTAGGCCACCATTGGGCATGAACGGGACTGGGGTAAGCGGCAAGAGCCAGACGGCATCGCATCCAGTGTTTAAGAGCGCGCGGTGCAGCCGGGCCAAATCCCCTTCGGGGCGCTGCTCACCGAAGTCAAAAGTCTCGGCATTTTCCGAATGAAAGCCCCAGTAGAGAGGAATGAACACGGGGGTGCCATTGGTCCTCAGAGACGCCAGCTTCGTTTCCCACAGCGCCGCTGATGTGCGCCAATAGCAGAACCAGTTTTCACCGGGAAAAATATTTTCCGCTTCTTTGATTTCCGCGGGCGTTAACGAAATGTCCAAATGTCCACCTTAGTGGACTTATTCTAACTTAAACTTTTGCTATGTGGGGAGCAAAATTCACCAAGCGTCAATTTTGCAAAAACCGATTTTTCCTGTAGACTTTGGGCTCGCAAAATTCATCCTAAAGGAACAGCGCCATGTGGTTTTTTACCTCTGAAGAACGTGAACTCCAGAACACCTGTCGCGACTTCGCGCGCGCCGAGATTGCCCCGCTGGCGGAAAAGCTCGACACCGAAGAGAAGTTCAACCTCCGGGCCTTTAAAGGCATGGGCGAGCTGGGCCTTCTGGGCATCACCGCCGACCCCGAGTACGGGGGTGCGGGACTCGGTGCCACCGCGGCGACGATCGTCATGGAGGAGTTCGGGAAAGCCGACCCCGGAACCACACTCTCCTACCTCGCGCACAGTATTCTGTGCGTGAACAACATCGACAAAAACGCCTCCCCTACGCAGAAAGCCCAGTACCTGCCTAAACTCATCAGCGGTGAGCACATCGGCTGCATGGCCATGTCGGAGCCCGGCTACGGCTCCGATGCTGTGGGCATGCAGACCAAGGCGGTGAAGGACGGCGCGCACTACGTGATCAACGGAGCGAAGATGTGGATCACGAACGGCAATATGGCCGACGTGACGTACCTCTACACCCGCACCGGAGCCGGAAAGAAAGATCTCACGACCTTCATCGTCGACAAGGGAGCGCCCGGCTTCTCGGTGTCTAAAGAAATTCACAAAATGGGGATGCGCACCTCCCCCACAGCGGAGCTCGCGTTTCAGAACTGCCGGGTGCCGGAAAGTGCGCGGGTCGGCGCCGAGGGAGACTCCGTCACGCACATGATGAAGAACCTCGAAATCGAGCGCATCACCATCGCTGGTATTTCACTCGGCGTGGCCCAGGCGTGCTTGGACCAGAGCGTGAAGTACGCCGGCGAACGTAAGCAGTTCGGCAAGAACCTGGCGCAGTTCCAGATGATCCAGAAGATGATCGCAGAAATGGCCTCGGAAACCGAAGCCATGCGCCGCCTCCTATACACGGTTTGCTACGAGTACGACCACGGGAACCGCTCGAACCAGCTCGCCTCGATCGTGAAGCTGCAGATCCCGAAGATGGCGACCAAGATCGCCCTCGACGCCATCCAGCTCCACGGCGGCTACGGCTACTCGCGCGAGTTTCCGGTCGAGCGCCTCATGCGCGACAACAAGCTGATCGAGATCGGCGCCGGCACCAACGAAGTGATGATCATGATCATCGCAAAGAACCTCCTCAAAGACGCGCTCAAGGACTAACCGATGACTGATTTTCGCGAAGAACTCAAAACGAATTTGGCGAAGTGGTGTGCGACGCACATCGAACCGTTCATGGAACACGACGACGCCGAAGCGAAGTTTCGGATGGAAATCTTCCGCGGCTTAGGTGAGCAGGGTTACACCGGCCTCACGCTGCCAGAAGCCTACGGCGGAGCCGGCGTCGACTTCCAGGACTACGTCGCCGTGCTCGACACCGTCGCACAGTCCTCCGTGGCCTACGCCGTGACGATCTCCGTCTCAAGCATGGTGCAAAGTATCCTGAAGGACTTTGGTAACGAAGCACAGAAACAAAAATATCTTCCGGCCCTCGCATCCGGCGAAGAGATCGGAGCCTTCGCACTCTCCGAGTCCCACTCCGGCTCCGACGCCGCAGCGATGAAGACCACCGCTAAGCGCACGGACGGCGGTTACATCCTCAACGGAACAAAGATGTGGATCACCTCGGCTGGCGTCGCGAAGACCTACATCGTCATGGCCCGCACTGGCGGCGAAGGTGCGAAGGGCATCTCCGCCTTCATCGTCCGCGACGGCATGCCCGGCTTTAGCTACGGCAAAGCCGAGAAGAAGATGGGCTGGAAAGTCTCCCCGACGCGCGAAATTATTTTCGAGAACTGCTTCGTCCCGACGGAGAACCTTCTTCTCACGGAAGGCGAAGGCTTCAAGGTTGCCATGGGTGGCCTTGACCGTGGTCGCATCGCGATTGGTGCGATCGGCGTCGGCTGTGCCCAGCGCGCGCTCGACGAAGCCACACGCTACGCGCTCCAGCGCGTGCAGTTCAAGCAGCCTATCTTCGAGTTCCAAGGCTTGCAGTTCATGCTGGCCGACATGGCCTGTGAGGTCGAAGCTTCGCGCCTCCTGGTGCAAGAAGCCGCGCGCCTCGTGGACGCCGGTAAGAGCTCCGTCATGCTCTCCTCAATGGCGAAGATGAAAGCCACGGACACGGCCATGAAAGTCACCACCGACGCCGTTCAGATTCATGGTGGTGTCGGCTACACCAGCGAGTACGTCGTCGAGCGCTTCATGCGAGACGCGAAGGTGCTCCAGATCGTCGAAGGAACAAATCAAATTCAACGCATGGTCATCGCGCGCCAGCTAAAAAAAGAGTACTCCAAATGATCTCTCTCAACCACGCCTTCCCTGCGCTTCAAACAAACGCTCGGTTCCATGCTGAACTCCTCGAAAAGTTCAGTCACACGATCGCACGCAATGACGTCGGCTTTTTCCGTCACTCTGGTCTCCCGGCCGTGGGAGAAAAAGCAGTCGCAGTCGCGAAGCAGTTCGCACACAAACAGCACCTCGTACACGTGGGAATCGGCGGTTCCAGCCTGGGCCCAGAGATGCTTGTGTCCGCACTCGGAGTGGCCCCCGGCAAATCCGTAGACTTCATCAACAATATCGACACCGACATGCTGGTGCGCCAGATGC
>JBKHVY010000019.1:4980-20285 GCA_046569805.1 Bacteriovoracia bacterium
TCGCTGGGACGTGACGAAAAGTTTCTTCTACGTCGTCTCAAAGTCTGGGAACACCGCAGAGACCCTTGCTGCTCTTAGCATCATCACCAATTGGCTCGCGGAGCAAAAGGTCCCGGCATCACAGTGGAAGAACTCCATCGTCGTTTGTACTGATCCAGAAAAAGGTGACCTACGGAAGTTCGCCCGCGATCACGATCTGTTCGCGCTCGACGTCCCACCGGCCATCGGTGGCCGTTATAGCGTGCTGACGGACGTTGGTCTGTTCACTGCTGCCTGGGCCGGACACTCAGTGGAGGAACTTCTCCGTGGTGCTGAAAACATAAAGTCCGTACTGCTTGAGCAAGATCCAAACAAGAATTTACTGACACAAATGGCCCACTGGCTTGAAGAACAGCGTCGGAACGGAAAGACACTCACTGTTCTAATGCCGTATAGCTCACTTCTTAAAGACTTCACGGCCTGGTGGGTTCAGTTATGGGCAGAGTCCCTGGGTAAGGAGCACAAGGGCCTTACACCGGTGATGGCGTACGGGGCGACAGACCAACACTCGCAGATGCAGCTCTTTATGCAAGGGCCCCAAGATAAAGCGATGATTCTCATCGGTATCGAGGAGGCAACCGGTCGCCTACCGTTAAGCAATTCTCTCAACTACTCGAACCTCCAAGCGCTCTCGCCCTTCAGCCTTGAGCAACTCATGAAGGCCGAGTACATGGGTACACTAAAGGCACTGCAGGAAGAAGGTCGTGCTCTTGTAGACTTACGCCTTCCCCGCTTCAATGCGGAAAGCCTTGGTCAATTGATTCTGTTTTTCGAGGCGCTCACAGTGGCCATGGGACACACTCTTGGGATTGACCCATTTAATCAACCGGGCGTCGAGGCCGGGAAAAAATATGCGCATGATTGGCTTGGCCAGCACCGCACTTAGCCGATAAGTGTCTTGAATCTAAAAGGCCCAGGGCCTAGAATATCAAGATGATTTCAAGATAGTCTTTGGAGCAATGAGATGAGCGACGAAAACGCCACCGTAGTGATCCGTGATATTAAAGCTGCTCTTGCGGCTTCGGAGAAAGAAGCCGCCTCGAAGCCGGCCTGCTTGCTCGTGGTCGGCGGAGATCTGAACGGATCGATCTTCGATCTCAACACTGGTGAAACTGTCGCCGGCCGTAATCCAGATTGCCAGGTTCCCCTCGACTTCCAAGGCATCTCGCGTAAGCACTTTACCATCACCGTGACAGAAGGCTCCGATGACGTGATCCTCACGGACCTCGGCTCCGCCAACGGCACGTACCTCAACAACAAAAAAGTTGAAGGCACGGTGACGCTGAACCGTGCCGACATGATCAAAGTCGGCTCGGTGGCCATGAAGTATCTTCCGAAAGGAGATCCCGAGCGCCTGACCTACGACAAGCTCCACGAGGAAGCCAACACGGATGGCCTCACGAAGGTCTACAACAAGCGCTACTTCAACGACGCCCTCGAGAACGAAGTCAAGAAGTGCAAGGTGACGGGGAAGCCCCTGACGCTGATCATCTTCGACCTCGACCACTTCAAGAAGCTCAACGACAACTACGGCCACGACGCCGGCGACTTCGTGCTCAAGGAAAAGTCGCGCATCATCCGCGAACAGGGCATCCGCCAGGGCGACATCGTCGCGCGCTACGGCGGCGAAGAGTTCTGCATCCTCCTCCCGAACACCAACCTCAAGCAAGGCTTCGAGATCGCCGAGCGCCTGCGCAAGATGATCGAGAAGTACGAGTTCATCTACGACGGCAAGCGCCTGCCGGTGACCGCCAGTATCGGGGTTGCCGATTACCGCCAAGGCATCAACACGGGCACGGATCTATTTAAACGCGCTGACTCGGCGGTGTACAAATCGAAGGAAGGCGGCCGTAACCAGGTCAACTTCTTTAAAGCGTGACGCCGACGACTCCTCGTCGTTCCATCCAACTGCTCCCGGAGCATCTCATCGACCAGATCAAGGCCGGTGAGGTCATCGAGCGTCCTGCGAACGTACTCAAGGAACTCATTGAAAACGCCCTCGACGCTGGCGCGGGCCAGATCGACGTCGAACTCCGTGACAATGGTCTGGGTCTCATCCGAGTCAGTGATAACGGGAGCGGCATCCTCGCCGGAGAGATCCCTACGGCCTTCGGGCGGCACGCGACGTCGAAGATCCAGCGTTTCGAAGATCTCTATCGCCTAGAGTCCTTCGGCTTCCGCGGAGAAGCGCTTCCCTCGATCGCAAGTGTCTCTAAGCTCGAGTGCGTTTCTTGGACCAACGAAGAGAGTGAAGGTGGGAGCCTGCGCTTCGAAGGAGGTCTCCAGGGTGCACTCCAGCGTGTTACCAAGTCCGGTCGTCCCCACGGAACGGTCATGAGTGTACAAGACCTCTTCTTCAATACTCCGGCCCGTCTGAAGTTTCTTCAATCGGCGACGAGTGAAAAAAACTGGCTCAAAAAGTTTTTCTACGCCTTTGCCCTTGCCTACCCACGCACTGGATTCTCTCTTCTCTGGAACGAGGACGAGCGCCTCATCTACGCTCCCTGTGGCACAGCGGAAGAAAGGATTCGTCAGCTCTTCAGTGCGAAGGTGCAAGAGCGTCTCCACATTCATCGAGCACGCCGCGAGTGGCAAGGTTTGATTTGTGAGGTTCACGCCATCTTCACGAACGGCGCCAAGTCCCAGGGGCCAATCGAGCACGTACTCATCAATCGCAGACCTGTGCTCGATAAAGCTTACGCCCGTGTCGCGCAGCAGATTTTGGACAAGGCACTGCTGCCCGAGGCACCAGTGCTACTCATTTCCGTCGACGTGCCCGGCGACCAAGTCGACGTTAACGTTCACCCCAACAAAACACTCGTGAAGTTCCACCAAATGGGAGAAATCCTCTCCCTCGTGTCGGCCACCGTTCGCGAGGCACTTCCGAAAGTAAATGCCGCGCCAGTCAGTAGTCCTGTCACAGAACTGCCTCTGCCAATCACGCCGGTGACACGGGGCCCGGGCCCACAAGACCTCGAGCGTGACCGTGGCACAAGCTACGCCGGCCACATGCAAAGGATGCAAGAAACCGAGCCCGAGGGGTTCGAACTCTCGATCGGCACCCGACTCCTCTTTTCAGCGCCAGGCCCCTACTTCATCTGGCAGGAAAGTGCCTCGAACTTTCCCTACCTCGTCGATGGCCGTGCCCTGATCCGCCACTGGATCGCAGAGCGCGCCAAGTTTCCTGCGCCCAGCACGCCCCTCCTCGTGAGCTTTCCTCTGCGAGATACGGCCCCCACCGATTCTCTTGTGGCAGAGCTCCGATCGAGTGGGTTTGAAGTCGATATGCTAGAGAAGAACTTTCACGTCGTCCGCGAGATCCCTACCTGGGCACAGGGGATTCCCCTCGCTCTGATCGTGAGCTGCTTTTCAGACGACCATGCTCGCGAGATTGAGTTCCACGAAATCCCTATGGCGAAGTGGGAGGAGATCTGGGGCTCTACCGACCGGAATGACTGCGCACAAAAAAAAGTGATCATCGCGCTTACACCCACTCTCTTCGGATCGCGCGGATGAAGCCCGTGCTTGTACTGTCTGGCCCAACGGCGACTGGTAAGACCGCGACTGCGGTCACCCTGGCGCAGAAGCTCGGGCTTGAGGTCGTAAACTTCGACTCGCTCCTCTTCTACCGAGAGCTCAACATCGGTACGGCCAAACCCACTCTGGCCGAACGCGCAGACGTCCCCCATCACCTGATTGACGTCACCGGAATCGCGGATCCCATGAATGCCGCCGACTTCGCTCGGCTCGCCAAAACCGTGATGACTGAAATTCATTCCCGCGGAAAGGTTCCTCTGCTGGTGGGTGGATCCGGTTTCTACCTCCAGGCGCTGCTGGATGGCATGTGGGACTCCCCCACGACTCCGATCGCGATCAGCGAGCGCTCCGATGCACTCTACGCAGCTCAAGGGATTGCGCCCTTTCTGGCGGAGCTTGAGGTGCATGATCGCGAGACCTTTCACCGCCTTCACGCGAACGACCACTATCGTATCCGCCGCGCGGTGGAGCACTTCTGGACGCATGGCACGCCGTTCTCTGCACAGCGAAGTGCTTTCACGGCTAAACCGCCGGAGGCCTGGCGTGTGTTTCACGCCCACTTAGACTTTTCAAAAGATGAGCACTTGCGGATCATCCAGGCCCGAACTCGCAACATGCTCGCCACCGGGCTGGTCGCGGAGGTCGAGGACCTTCTGCAGCGCGGGTTCACGGGCACGGAGAAACCGCTCCAGGCGATCGGGTACAAAGAAACCCTCGACTGGCTCCAGGGCGTTTTCGGTACCGATGCCCTCGCCTTCGAGGAACGCATAGTGATCAATACGCGCCGACTCGCGAAGGCCCAGCGCACCTGGTTTAAGAAAAAAGAAAAAGCTGTTTTCGATCCGCGCTCTGAGGTAAATTCACTAGAAGAACGATGTCGCGAATTCCTTCAAGCTGGCGGGCCATGACGAAAACAATGAACACCACGGACAAGCTAAAAGTGATCGTCATCTCCGACGGCACCGGAGAGACCGCAACGGCCATCACCCGAGCGGCCATGACTCAGTTTGCGGAGAAAGACATCTTCTTCACGCGCTACAAGAATGTCCGTACGAAAGAACAAATCGACGCCATCTTCCAGGAAGCCGCGATTCACCACGACGTCATCGTCTACACGGTCGTCTCTCTCGAGATGCGCCAGCACATCGCCGAGCTGACGCGCCGTGAGCACGTACGAGCGGTCGATCTCATGGGGCCCCTCCTCACGACGTTTTCGAATTTCTTCGAAGCCGAGCCAAGCCACGTGCCGGGCCTCTTGCATGCCGTGAACGACGACTACTTCCGGCGAGTGGCCGCGATCGAGTTCACACTCAACCACGACGACGGCCGCAACATCGAAAGCCTCGATGCTGCCGACGTCGTTCTCGTGGGCATCTCGCGCACGTCGAAGACACCCCTGTCGATCTACCTCTCGCTCGAGGGCCTCAAGGTGGTGAACGTTCCGATCGTGAAGGGCCTTCCGCTCCCGGAGAAACTCCTGCAGATCGATCAACGTAAGATCTTCTGTCTCACCATCGAAGCCGAGACGCTGCACCAGATCCGGAAGAACCGTCTGAACCGCCTCGGCGTCGATAAAGGCGGCGAGTACGCCGACTTGAACAAGGTCAGCGACGAAGTCGAGTGGGCCAACAGTCTCTTCGCGGAGAATAAGCGCTGGCCCGTTTTCAACGTCACCGGCAAAGCACTCGAAGAGACCGCGGCGGAAATCCTCAAGCTCCTCAACATGCGCAAGGTGAATCGCTTCAAGCAGAGCAAGCGCTTTGGTGATGAGCCCTCAACGCCGTCTGAAGACTAAGCTACTCGAGAAGCTGGATCTTGTTCTGTTCGATGACGAACTGAACTTCCTTCTCCGTTCCGAGCATCGGGTTCTTGACCACTGCGGAGTACGTTCCCTCGGGAACGACCATGTCCTTGAACGGCATGTTCCGGCTGATCTTCTCTCCGTCGACCTCGAACTCGAGGACGGAGCCCTCGCTGTAGTTCAGTGACGACGTGAGAAGGCCCGTGTTGGCGCGAACCATCTCCGGAACCTGGATTTGAACTGTCGGCTCCTCGATCGTCAAGATGACAGGCTTCATGAAGCTCTTAAAGCCGGGCTTCTTCACCAGAATAGTTGTGCTCTGATCGAAGGGAACTTTCAGTGGCGACCCGCTCATGTAGTTAGTCTTCGCTCCATTGACGAAGACTTCCATCTCGAGGGTGACTCCCGTCAAAGTGATCACACCTTCCCGAATCGGTTTCTGTTTCTTTGGTGCAGGCTTTTCTGCCACGGGCGTCGGCACCGAGGAAATCGAACGCTCGCCTTCACCGTGGATCATCTTGTACAGATTCACCCCCGTGAGACCCTCAACGAGGTCGGCCTGGAAGTACGCAAGTGCCGCAAGAGACGCCACCACGAGAAGCGGCATCGACTTACTTCCGCCCGCACTCCCCTTGGAAGCTTCAGCTATTTCTTTCCGAGACTTTACCGACGTCTTTCCGGCGCGCGTGAGACTCTTCTGGTCCTCTACGATCGTCCCACCGCGAGACTTCGACTCCGAGGACCCTTTGGATCCCGGGCGCGTGCTCGCCGCCTGGCGACTCACCTTGCGCGTCCCACCTGCACTTGCTTTCGAGGCAAGCTCGATGGTGACGGACTTCGCTCCTGGCTGGTTGATGGAGCCCGCCGTGAGATCCATTTCGATTTCCCGGCGCTCTTGGCGCTGGGGCTCGTTCGGATCAACCGCCGTAGCTGCGGCCGGAGCAGGCCGCGGAGCCTCGTTGAGCTCCATTTCCTGGATGTACGGCTGCACGTCGATCTTGCCGTACTCGACGAACTTTTCCTTATCGCGCTTGATCTCGTCTTTGAAGAGCTCTTTCGCAAAGTAGCTCAGGTCGGACGGGTTAAAGTCTGGATACTTGGCGTAGAGGAACTTCACCAAGGCACGGTTAAACTTATCCATGTCCTCGTAGCGCTGCGAGCGATCTTTCGAGAGCGCTTTCATGACAATGGCGTCGAGTTCCTTCGGGACGTTCGGGTTGATGCTCGACGGTGGTGCAATCTTACAGGCCTGGATCTGCTTCAGAACTGCAAGATCATTGGCTGCCGTGAACATCTTGCGCGAGCACAGCATCTCCCAGAGGGTGATGCCGACCGCAAACTCATCGTAACGAGCATCGAGCTCGAGTCCCTCGAGGTACTCCGGAGCAAGGTACGAGAGCTTGCCCTTAATCGTCCCCGCCTGGGTGGCTTCACTGTTCGCGTTCGACTTCGCGATACCGAAGTCGATGACCTTCACCGCCCCGTCGTACGTGAGCATCACGTTGTGCGGAGAGATGTCGCGGTGGACGATGTGAAGCGGCTGGCCCGAGAGCTTATCCGTGAAAGTGTGGGCGTAGTGCAACCCCTGACAGACCTGAGAAATGATGTAGACGGAGATCTCCACCGGGAAGACGAAGTTCTTGTCTTTCAGTCGGTCGAGGAACTGCTTGAGGTTCGCACCGTCGACGTACTCCATCGCCGTGTAGAGCTGATCGTTTACTTTTCCGTAGTCGTAGGTCTGGGCGATGTTCGGGTGCAAGAGACCGAAGGTCACAGAAAGCTCATCTTGGAACATCCGGACGAAGGACGGATCCCGCGAAAACTGCGGCTGGACCATCTTGATCGCAACGACTTTGTTCGACTGCTCACCTAAGTAACGAGCACGACAAATCTTTGCCATACCTCCGTCCACGAGGTGGTCGAGAATTAAGTACTTTCCGAATCTTTCAAATTTGGTATCTGCCATAAGACCTCAAAGTCCTATCGGATACTCTCGTTGAAACTTTAGCCAAGATACGAGGCCTAGGCCGTGACCTAAGCTGTGGAAAAGAAAAGCCTAGAACTTGATTTTAAGCTCGCTGAATGACGGGAAACTCACGAAAAGATCCTTGCCGTTTCCGACCCGGGCCAACTGGCGCTTGCAGTAACCAATGATCTTATAGTTCTGGAGGTTCCAGGCCTGGAACGTAGGGTGAGTCTTGACCGAGGCGGCGAAGTTATTGACCACGACATCGTCGTAGCCGTTTGCCCGCATCTGTTCCCGGAACATGACGTGAGAAATTTTGGTGGCGTCGGCACTATAGTTGACTGTCACCAACAAGCTTTCGCAGCGCTGAAAGTACTCCTTCTCCGACTCGGAGAACCAGCGACTAAAGGGAGACGTCGGATCAGCTTTGTAGATGAGCGCATCGTAGTAAAGCGTCATACCGTGGTACCAGCTAGCACGCTTGAAGAGCATAGAGTCGTCCCAGACTTCCTCACCCTTCACACCGCCGGGAAAGCGGACGACACCATCTGTGGTTTGATTAAACGTCCGGTAGGCCGCACAGGAGCTCACGACGAAAAGGGAGACGAGGAGAAGGTACTTCATTTTTGCTCCAACCATGCGGCAATGTCCTGCCAGACCTGCTGACGGATCGTTTCATGCAATAGCTCGTGCTTTACATTGTTATATTCTATGACCTTCAGCCAACGCTTGTCGATACCACGGGCAAAGAGCAAGGTCGCCTCGCGGTCGACGACATCATCGTCATCGGAAACCAGAAAGAGCGTCGGTTTTTTCAGGAAGTAAGAAAGTGACCGGACGTCCTGACTTGCAAACCAGATCTCGCGAGTCATTTGTGCCGTGATAAAGTGCGGAATGAGAGGGTCCGTCTCGAAGGCATTGGCCGCATCGGGATCGTTCACAAGGCCTGGACCTTTATGTAGCCGCGGGAGCCGAAACGTCGGCATTTTGTCTGCAAGAGTACTCAGCACGGTTTCGATCTGGGGGAAGTCGACAACCTGCTTGGGACGGATGCAAGGGTTACTGAGGATGAGCGAAGAAACAAACGCTGGAATCCGTGCCTCGTGCTCGAGTAGCGCCTTGAGGGCCACGAGCCCCCCCATCGAATGCCCGAGGACGTGCACGGGCCTGGCAGGATCAAGAAGCCCTAAGGTAGAGATGAAGTCTTCGATCCACACAGAAAATTTTTCGACGTAAGCGCGATCACCAGCGGAGAGACCATGTCCCACGAAGTCGATGGCGTGAACCTCGATGGCCCCACCTGTGTGCTTGATCAGCCATTCGAACATCGAACTGTGTCGTCCGGCGTGCGAGAGCGCACCGTGCAGGAAGAGCAACTGCAGCTGCGGAACGACACCCTCGGCCCTCCAGCTTTGCACGGAAAACGTTGCTCCGCTCTGCGCAGAGGTCAGCTTTTGCTGCGATCGAGCGAGCTTTAAGCGCTGTGAGCGGCGCTCGGTCTCGTTAGACGGTCGGGTCCACATCTTGGATGTACTTTTCTATCGCCTTCTGGGCTTCCGACTGCAAGGGATCGAAGCGAAATGAGAACCCTTGGTTGCCTTCTAAGATACGCACCACGGTGCCGGCGGCCGTGAAGTGATAGTCCGTGTTGTCTGGGTGGACGTTGATCGAGATCTTGTCACCGGCCTTGCCGGGGAACGTGTCCGTGAGGATCTGCATGCCGCCGACAGAGATGTCGCGGCACACGCCTTCGAAGACTTTCTTATTGTTCTGCACGAAAAGGCGCGCGAGCAAAGGCTTGCGCATCCAGCGCCGGCGCTCAGTCTCTTGAATGACAGGCGGCATGTCGTGGAAAATTTCTTCGAAGTCTGGTAGGTCGCCGAGGAACATCCACTCCTGCATGTGCGTCCGCACGAAGAACTGCGTGCGACCGTTGATGCGATTTTCGTCGTAGAGTTTCTTCACAACACTCAGGGCGTAGGGCCCGTACTCGGCGGGCGCACCTCCCCGATCAACGCCAACGCGGACGTAGATCGAGCGCGCTTCGGGGTCGATGGAGCCAAGGCGGAAGTCGTCCTTTGCTTTTGGAGCTTCGACGACAGGAGCGGCCGGCGGCGGAGGAAGTGGAGCTTCAGCTTCTAAGAGTTCCGGCACGTCTTTGAGTTTGCGCCAGTTCTCGAAGCCCTTCTTCCACACGTAATCTTCTGTGCGTAATTCCTGATTCTGTATCAAACCGGCGATGACCGCTGCGTCCACCGGGCCCGTGCGCACACCTTTTAATACGTAATACCAGCTCTCCGCCATAACACCTCCAACTACTTGAAACTCGTTATATCTTATTCTAACCGATGAAAAGAAGGTGGACGCGAGCGGCAATCTTTTCCCGATCTCAAGTTTGCGCCCGGAATAACCGATCAGCTTAATCGATATGAACCAGACAGGTGAATTATGATGAAGTCCACACTTGCTCTTCTCCTCGCGCTCTCCGCTCTGTGGGGGTGCAGTAAAGAAGAGTTCGCTAGCACGCCGAAGACGGTCCCCTTCGTGGCGGACCAGGTGAACTTCTTCCAGAACCTCAGCTGCAGTAACCACACGCTCATCAAGCCGCCGGTCGACATCCTCTACATCGTCGATAACTCGCTCTCGGCAGGAAAACTGACGGATCAAGTCCGAACGCAGATTACGAAAACGGTTCAGAGCATTTCTCAAGAGTTCGACTACCGCATCATGATCGCCCCTCTCTTACCGGACGGCGAATCCGACACGAACCGTCCAGTGATCACCAACAACGCTAGTAGCTTTACGCACTCGCGGATCGTGAACCTCGAGCTCCAGTCGAACTACTTCTTCCAAAGGCCTACGGGCTCAGGCTTCGAACCAGGTTTCTCTCGTTCAGCTGCGCTCATTCGCCAGAACCGGAACGTCTTCCGCAGCGACGCCCACACGATCATCGTGCTGGTCTCAAACGGTGACGATACGGAAACGCAGAAATGCTTCACGACCACCGCGGGGAGCAACTGCTCAACAGACCAGGCGAAGATGGATGCGGCCATCCAAAACTTCAGAAACCTCAAAGCTGAACTCAACGTTCAGCAGCTTCGTTTCTTTTCCCTCGTTGCGCACACCGATGCTTGTCAGCCGGGGTACCTGAACGCCACACGCTATAAGTTCATGTCTCAGCGCATGTACACCGACCCGAATAACCATCGTTCTCCGGCAACGTCTTTGCCTGCCGACCAGAATAACCGCTCGACGCCAGACAGTTACGATTTGTGCTCAAACGAGTACGCAATCTACCAAGGCGTGAACCAATCAATCCGCCAACTCGTGTTGCCGCACGAATACAGTAAGTGGCAGATCAGCGAGAGCACATCACCCGATGCCATCGATCGCACCGACCTTAAAGTCGATCGTCTGGATGAAAACGGTGTGGCCACTCCCCTTGTCCTCAACCAGGACTACACCTGCTGCTCTACCGGTACGAACGTAAACACCCGCGTACTTCCGAGCGCTGGCGAACCGAAAACCGGTACCTTCATCGACCTCACAACACCTCTTAAGTATCCGGCCTGCTTGCTCGTAAAAACGCGCACTCCAACGGAGTACTACTCGTATGTAGTCGCACCGACGAAGCCGCGGCCGGAGACGACCGTGGTCCGCGTCCGCGGTTCGAACATCCCACAGAGCGAGACCAACGGGTGGAGCTACGACGGTTACCGCGAGAATCAGAACATTAAGGTTCGACCGGACGGAACTCCTGGGACTCCGGCCCTGAATCGTACGGGCTACTTTATCCGTCTGAACGGTACGGCCCGCTACGCCTCGGGCGAAACGGTCGAGCTCTTCTACACTCCGGCACCGCTCTAGGCTAGTAGCCGGCCTTCTCGCGGTTCTGCTTCGTCACCGAGTTCACGAACTTGATGATCGGGTACATGCGCTGGAGCTTAGTCATGTCGATCTCGACCAGGAGCTGCCCGTCCTGGAGAGAGCGCTCGCCGACGATCTGCACGGAACGGGCGTCGTCGAGGTGGTCAGCGTTGATGTTCATGTTCTTGGACTTGAACTCTTCGAGGATCGGCTGAATGTTGAAGCACTGGGTGAAGCGGTGACTGCGATCGCTCTCGTCCCGCGGCCGCAGGTTCGGGATGTCCATCGCCGGGTACTTCGGCGCGTACTGCAGGATCTTCTCGAGGAAGAGCGTGCAGTTCTGCGAGACCTTGAGCTTCTTCTCGTCGGCGAGGTGCTTCTCGGTGTTGTAGAAAATGAAGAGCGAGCGCAAGAGCTCGAGGTTGCGCATCACGAAGAGGTGCGGCAGCTTCTCGGTGTCGTCGAGCATGTCGAGCCACCCGAGGTCCTTGAGCGTCAAGACGACGGCGTCCATCTTCGCTTCGGTAATGTTGTAGATATCGCTGGCGTAGAGATCAAGCGTGCGCTTGTGAATCGAGATCCCCTCGGAGTGCTTCTCCCCGTGAGTCTTGTAGACGAGGAAAAGCGTGCCGAGGACCTTGAGCACTTCCGCGGGCTTGATGAATTCGTACTCGCCGACTTTGGATCCGTACTGCGTGGTGGAGTTGCTCTCGAGTTCTTTGATGCGCGAGTTCGCCTTCCGCAAACGATTCGCCAGCGTGTTGATGATGGTCTTGAACCACGGGTTGAGGGTCGCCATGGTTTTGGCGAAGGCGACAAATGAGATCTCGATGATCTCCGTCCCCACCATCGCCGCCGCCGAAGCCGAGCGCTTGCGGCCGGAACCGTCTTCGTCGAAGAAGGCCATCTCCCCGATCACTTCACCGGTTCGAAGTACAGCGATCTCGATGAAGCCCTTCCCCTTCGGCTTGTAGAGGCGGATCTGCCCTTTCTGAATGATGTAGAGAGAATCGGCGTTGTCACCGTCGTTGAAGAGGATCTCTCCTGCCTTCAGCTGGCGCAGGCCCGACTTCGCTTGCGCGGCCGGGGCCTTCGCTGGTGCGTTCGCCGTCGTCATTAGCGAATCCTCTCGAGGACCACCGCGAGCGCTTCACCGCCGCCGATGCAGATGGCCGCACAGCCGTACTTCCCACCAGACTGCTCGAGCACCGTCGAAAGAGCCAGAAGAATACGTGCACCAGATGCACCGATCGGATGGCCTATCGCTACTGCTCCGCCGAGCTTATTCACTTTCTCGTGTGGGAGCTTCAGCTCGCGCATCGCCGCCATTGTTACGGCTGCGAAGGCTTCGTTGATTTCCCAAGCATCGACCTGCTCGACTTTAAGTTTTGCTTTCTCGAGGGCCTTCTGGATCGCTGCCACAGGAGCCGTCGTGAACCACGTAGGGTTCTGCGCGTGCGAGGCCCAGGCGACGACCTTGAACTTCGCTTGAGAGGCGAAGCTGTCGCCACCCAAGACGAGCGCGGCGGCGCCGTCGTTGATGGTTGAAGCGTTCGCCGCTGTGATCGTTCCGTCCTTCTCAAAGGCAGGACGAAGGCCTGGCATCTTTTCGAAGTTCGCCTTGAACGGACCTTCGTCTTCGAGGAGGTCGACGCTGCCGCCCTTCCCCGGGATCGAGACGGCGACGATTTCGTTCTTGAAGGCCCCGGCCTTGACGGCGGCTTGCGCGCGCTTGAAGGATTCCATGGCAAACGCGTCTTGCTCGGCACGAGTCATGGCAAACTTCTTCACGCACTCCTCGGCGCAGTTCCCCATGGCGCGGTTCGAGTAGACGTCCCACAGGCCATCCCACTGCATGCTATCCTTCATTTCGGTCGCGCCGAACTTCACGCCGTTGCGTGAACCGAGCAACATGTGAGGTGCTAATGACATGTTCTCCATCCCACCAGCGACAACGACCTGATTGTCACCGGTGAGGATCGAACGAGCACCGAGGATCACAGACTGGAGGCCCGAGCCGCAGACTTTGTTGATGGTGGTCGCAGGAACAGATTCCGGAAGACCTGCGAAGATCGTCGCCTGACGCGCAGGAGCCTGGCCCACGCCCGCTTGAACGACGTTGCCCATGAAGACTTCATCCACACGGTCGCCGGAAAGCCCGGCCTTCTCGACGGCACCTTTGATGGCGACGGCACCGAGCTTTGGAGCGGAAACTCCAGAGAGGCCTCCGAGGAAGCTACCGAAAGCAGTACGAGCACCAGCAAGTAAATAGACGGCCATGAGATTAATCCTTGAAAAAGAGTCGCGATTTAACTATTCCCCTATTCTAGTAATACACCGTAGCGAGTCCAAGTAAAAAACTCGCCGCATCTCTGAGGTTTATCATGTTGGCCCGAAAATTAAGCTCACAACAAGGCGAAGTTCTCCCACTCGAGTGGTCAGATACTGTCGGACAGCTGCTCAACCAAACCTACGCTCAAGAGTGCACTGCGCAGGCCCGAACCTTCGCCGTGTATGGCCAGATCTTCGAAGATGAACTTCTCGTGATCATCGGCTTCAATCCCTTGGAAGCGACCGCCGCAGCGACCACGTGCTTCCTCTCCTGCGACAAGGCCGACATCTCGACCCCGGAGAAAGTCAAAGCCACGCAAACCGACTTCGTCGATATCGCAGGCATGTTCTTTGATGAGATCTTCGCGACAGAAGACTGGTCTGACTGGGAACCCAACTGGCAGGAAGTTGAATGGAAAGGCAAAACCTTCTTCTACAAGCTCACGCGAGAAAACGTTACGCTTACGCTCGAAGCCGATCGCATGCTGCGCCAAGCGGGGTTTGACCCAGAAGACACAGAATAAGATTCTCGAATAAATCAATTCGCCCGTTAAGCCCGAAGCTTAGACCTCTCCCCCTTCACTGCCCGGTTGAGGGCGCCTCGAGCTTTCTAGATTTTCAATTCCCTGTCATTCTGGCATCAAGTTCCGAAACTAAAAAAGTCTATGCGCCAGAATGAGACGGGCGAATTGAGACCCTTTCACACATAAAAAAGGCCCCTTTCGGGGCCTTCGTTTTTTTACTCAGTGTCCTCGTAGCGCATCGAACCGCTAAAGCGTTCGATACTGATGTCGTCAGTATCGGCCTCATCGTTGTCGGCCTCGAAGTCTTCTTCCTCGAAGTCGAACTCATTCGTAATGTTGAGTTCGTTGAGGACTTTGTAGAACTCTTTATCATCAGAGAGATCATTGGTGATCGCCTCGATGTACTTCGGTGGGTACTTCGAGATGAGTTCTTCAATGTACTCCTGAAGCTTCCCCTCACTCAGGATTTCCTTTTTTCGCTGGATTGCCTTCCAGTTCTTTAGGTAGTGGAGGCGGCACCAGCTGAGCGTTGTGCGAATGTTGTCACACCCTTTCTCAACACACGAATCATCTTTTGGATCAACGAAGAACTCCAGCGTACCAATCGCGCCAAGGATATCTTTCCAGGCGAAGTGCTCGCGGAGCTCCGCGATTTCGTCTGCGATTT
The DNA here is from genome assembly GCA_046569805.1 of Bacteriovoracia bacterium. Lineage (GTDB taxonomy): Bacteria > Bdellovibrionota > Bacteriovoracia > Bacteriovoracales > Bacteriovoracaceae > UBA6144. The sequence continues at coordinate 19,713 of JBKHVY010000019.1, forward strand.
TACCTTCGAGGTCGTTGACCGAGAACTTCTTGAAGCCGCGTTCGAGGTCTTGGGTTTCTTTGTCGTCGAACTTGCGGCTGCCTTTACCTTTGGCCGCGACGCGCTTGAAGTCTTCTTCGTCATCGTCATCCTCTCCCCCACGGGCGCGTGGAGCTTCGTCCTCGACGTCCTCGCCACGGGCGCGACGTTTCTCGTCTTCTTTTTCTTTTTTCTTGGCGGCTTTCTCGTTTTCCTTTGCCTTTAGCTTCGCAGCTTTTTCGGCTTCTTTGGCAGCGAGCTTCTTATTCTTCTCGGCTTCTTTCTGTGCGAGTAACTTCGCCTTCTCTGATTCTTTTTTGGCGAGCTCTTTGGCCTTCTGGGCAGCAGCTTTTTCAGCTGCGGCTTCCTTCTTCGCCTGCTCTTTCATTTTCTGCTCAAGCGCCTTCGCCTTAGCGGCTTCTTTCTTCGCCTGCTCTTTGGCTTTTTGCTCAAGGGCTTTCGCCTTGGCGGCTTCTTTCTTCGCGCGCTCTTTGTCGGCTTTTGAGAGAGCAGCGATGGCCTTCCCAGCGAGCTTACCGGCCGTCTTCAAGAGAC
>JBKHVY010000020.1:0-18703 GCA_046569805.1 Bacteriovoracia bacterium
AGGGCTGCGCCATCGGTTGCGTGAACTGCGACTCGAAGGAGACTTGGGACTTCGACGAGGCCCGGGGTGTAGAGCTCGCCGACGTCGTCAAGCGCGTGGATGAACTCGCGAACCAGGGCCGCTGGCCTCTGCGACGAGTGTCGATCACCGGTGGAGATCCGCTGCATCCGCAGCACGTCCCCGCACTCATGGAGTTGATGATCGAACTCAAGCTCAAAGGCTACTGGATCAACCTCGAAGCGGCCGGCTCACGCATCGTCGACGATGCCTTCAAGGCCGCGGACTTCATTAGCTTCGATTTCAAAACACCTTCGACCGGCGTGCGCACGAGCCTCGAGGTGCTCGCGCGCTTCATCACGAACTACGGTCACAAGGGACAGATCAAGGCCGTGATCGCGGACAACGCCGACTTCGGTGCGGCCTTCGAGGCCCGCCGTCAGATCGATGAGAAGATTGGCCCGCATCCCATTCCATGGGTCCTCACTCCGGCGTACTCGCCAGGCGAAAAGATGCCGCTCAAGCGTTTCCAGGAAGTCGCAAAGCTCAACGAAGACTGGGGAGCTCCCTTCCGCGTGATCGGTCAGCAGCACAAGTGGCTCTACGGCGTCGACGCGAAGAACGTCTAGGCCTCGAGCTCTCGGCGAGTGAAGAAACACAGCACCCAAATGAGCGTTCCCCAGCCGGCCAACAAGAGCGTGCCGCCGATGGGAACGATCATGGCGAAGGCCTTGATGCCGGTGAGGACGTAGAGAAAACAGTTGAAGCTAAAGAGCATCACTCCCGCGACGAGTAAGCGCCGTGTCCAGGTGAGCGCGAGCTTCGTCTGAAGGCCCAGGGCCCCGAGGGCCAAAAGAGCAAGTGCATGAATGAGAAGATAGCGCGCACCGGTCTCCCAGGTTTCAAGCAGCTCCGGTGCGACGAGCTTCTTCAGGCCGTGCGCGCCGAAGGCACCTAACAAGACTCCGATGAACATGAAGACTGCGCCGAAGATGAGCGAGGTGCGGGCGTGAGAGTTAATTCGCGTCGGAGAGTGCAGCATAGAGCTCGCCTTTTTTTTCTAGCGGGTAGGTGTTAAACGTTCCGAGCCCCTTCGCCACCAGCTCGCCCGAGGCGAGCTTAACGTCGCCGGAGGCGATGATGAGAGATTTTCCGCGGTAGTCGATGTGGCCCGTGCCGATGAGCTGATCCCCGAGGCGCGCCGGCCGGATGAAGTTGAGCTTGAATTCAACCGTCGAAGTCAGCTGGCCCTTCGTGAGAGCAAGACTCAGGGCCGAGAGTCCCAGGACACAGTCCATGAAGGCAGCGATGCTCGCCCCGTGAGCGATCCCCGGAGAGCTCAGGTGCTGCTCTTGGATGGTTAGGCGGTACTCGATTTCACCAGGTGCTTTAATCGTGAAATCGAGACCGTTATGCCGGTCGAAGTGGTTAATGGCACGGAAATAGGGTTCGAAGCGCTCGAGGATATCCATAGATGAGAGTTTAGAGACTCGTGCGCAGCTTGGCAAAAAAGCAAAGAGCTCGGGTATTCGCAGAGCTAAGTTTGCCGCTCACGAAAAACCTCCGACTAAACTTATACTAGACCTATCAAGGGGTACGCGGTGGGACTCATCTTTTGGTTATTATCTCAACTCGTGGTCGCGGCAGTCGCACCACTTTCAAACATCTCATGTTTGGATCAGATCGTGACGGTGGTGGAGGCAGCGGGAGAGTCGACGCAGTGGCTGCGCTTTCCGGGTGGCGTCGCCAGTCGCCTCGGAACGGGAAGTGTAGCGGTGTACCCAGACGGCGCGAAGACGCAGCTCGTGCTCGTGACCGAAAAGACCACCACGGGCCTTGCATTTGAAGCCCCAGGCTGCAGCTCACAACTGTTGTTCTCGCGAGCGACCACACCAAGTTTTCGCGACATCGATCTGGCCGAGCTCATGAAGCAGAACACTAAAGGCCTGATCTATGTGTGGTCGCCACAGATGGAGCTTTCGGTAAAAGAGGTGAGTGAGCTCAAGGACTACAAGCTCGACTATCCGGTGAGCGTGGCCATGGACGCCGAGGGTGACGCGCTCGTGGCCGAGAAGATCAAAAAGGATAAGCGGCTGCCGGAGGAATACCTCCGGCGCGTGAACTCGAGTGCGCTCTTTTCTGCCGACGTGGCCCTGCACTATCCGGCGGTCATCTTTTACAAAAACGGAAAAATTCTCCAGCGCCTCCCGGGCTACAACGGAAAGAACCTCAAGCTCATCGCTAAAAAGATTTTAAAATGAAAAACTTTTTCTTAAGCTCCATCGCTCTCGCCGTCGCCCTTCCTGTCTTTGCACAGGACTTCTGCCAACCGCAGGGCGAGCGCGAGGTGCAGTCGGTCAAACTCGACTCGACACCGAACTACTTCTTCAAAACCTCGGCCGACGGCCGGTGGATCTACTACATCACGAACAACAAGAACTACGCCCTCGACACGACGACCGGAGTGAGTACGGAGCTCAACGGTGCGGCTGATCCTGTGCCAAGTGGCGACGGGAAAATCCTCACAACGCTTGGCCGCGACCCACGCTATCCCAACGGCTGGAGCTTCTCCGTGGTCCCGCTCAAAGACGGACTTCCGGCCCGCAGTGATGAGACGATCGCCTACATCCCCGGCTCGTATCAGAGTGTGGGGGATCTGCGTGCGGATGGGACACGGCCCGTCATGTTCTACGACGAGACGAACTCCAAGGTGAAGGTCTTTGCCCTTAAAGAAGAGTGGGGCCAGTTTAAGCTCGCCGACGAGCTGGTGTACGAGCAGCAGGACTCGAAGAACCTGCGCCTTCCGATGATGTCGCCGGACGGGAAGCGCTTCTCGGCTTTGAACGTCGACACGAATCAAACAGAGATCTACGAGATCGGGCCTGACGGACGAAGTGCGAAGCTTCTGCGGAGCCTTCCTTTCGCGGGCGGGAAAGCGGCCTTCTCCTACGACGGGAAGAAGATCACTTTCCACGTGAGCCGCGACGTCGCCCATCACCGGCAGACGATCACCCATGACAGCTACTACCCGGCGACGCTCGATGCCACGTCGCAGGTGCGAAACGTCTACGTCTACGACCTCGAGACGGATGCCGTTCAGCAGGTCACAAACAACACGAAGGGAAACTCCTACTTCCCGATCTTCCTCGGCGATGGCCGCGTCGCTTACATTCACAAAGACCACAATTCGTCGAAGTTCCTCATTTCCTACTCCACTGTTCCGAAGGGACAGCAGCGGAGTGTTCAGCTCGTGAGCGACTGCCTTGGTGCTGAGGCAGACCAGCAGCTCGATGCACTCTCGAACACCTGGGCGTCGATCTGCAGTTCGTGGCAGCGGAACAGCGACAAAAACGGCGCGGGCCTCGCGACGATCTTGGCGCTCTCGCTCAAAGACTGCGAAGACCTCGTGAAGCGCTCAGGAGACCCCGCGCTCGGGCGCGTGTGCCAGGCACTCGGGAACGTCGATAAGCGTGCGATGGCCGTCAAAAAGAAATCACCGGGCGAAGAGCTCCTCACGAACCGCTGTCTCATCTGCCACGGCGAAGACAAGGCGTGGTTCGCGCAGAACAAGAAAAAGGTGCTGGCGAGCGTGAGCCACCGGGATCCGCAGCAGCGCATGCCACGCGGAGGCCGCGAGCTCACAGTAAAGGAGAAAGCGGACCTGAAGAGCTACCTCGACTCATTTAAGTAAGAGCGCCGCCGACGATGACTTCACGGCGGGCCGGATCGAAAGGTTTCGCCCTTCTGACTTTCCGCTCTCGAGCGCGCGCGGATCGAGGACCTGGCCTGAGTAGGACTTACTTAGGCCCCCGAGAAAGCGCTCCGTAAGAACTTCTAGTTCGCGCTCGACGCGCACGAGCGCGCGCGAGTCTGAGGGGCTCCAGTCGTCTCGACCCCGGGAGAGCTTTTCGCTAAAGCCCTGGGCTACGCCGAGGAAGAACGAGTTCTTCGCCCGGAGGCCCTTGAGCCCTTGCGAGCGACTCTTGGCAAGCCACAGCCGCGGGAGCTCCGCTTCGAGGAAGTCGCTGATGTAGCGCGCGAGTTCCGTCTGCGCCCGGGTGCCCACGGCCTCGAGCCGCACCTGGGACTTACCAAAGAAGAGCATGGGCTTCACCAGGAAGTGGGTGAGGATTTCGTAGATCGCCACCATGAGCGAACTCTTCTTCGCTTGCTGGATAAGCGTCACCACGCACAGCTCAGTGTCTGTCGCGAGCTCCGAGCGCTCGATGTGGTACTTGAGAATGAGTTGGTTCGCCTTGAGCGTGGCGAGCTCGGCTTCATGGGGATTGGCCGAGTCGGCGAGCGCCAGGAGCTTCTTCACCTTCTCGATCACCGCCTGCGAGCGCAGATCGGTGATTTTCTCAAGGGAAGGTAAGGGGCCTCCGGCCCGGGCCACGTCGGCGCTCCAGCCGAAGCGGCGACAGGTCTCCTGAAAGGCTTCGTCGTGGGGCGTGCGCTGAGAGTCCCCGTAATATATACGGCACAGGTAGTGGGCGAGTTCGTGGCGAAGGATATCGCGGAGAGTGGCATCGCTCACCGTTCCCGCGAGACGCGCGTTGAGACCAATTTGGTAAAACTGCGCATCGAAGTATCCCCAGCGCGAGGAATCCTCGAAGCAGACGATGGAGAGTGGCCAGTGCGTGCGCCCGACGGTGAAGCGCGTGCGGGCGACGGGAAGGTGGCATTCTTTCTGGAGAATATCCCGGGCCATGCGTTCGGCATGGCCCAGGAAAGAAACGATCGAATCGGAGTAGAGTCGCAAGGTCGCTTAGCCAGCACCACCAGAGCGCTCTTTCTCGTAGTACGTGAAGCTCGCTTTGGTGTACTCACGGTTCATGCGGGCGATGTGCTCGATGGAGATTTCCTTCGGGCAAGTGGCTTCGCACTCGGCGTGGTTAGTGCAGTTACCGAACAAGAGTTCGTCGTGGGTCTTCACCATGTTGAGCGTGCGCTTGGCCGCTTCCGGTTGGCCCTGCGGCAGCACCGCGAGCTGGCTGATCTTCGCACCCATGAAGAGCATGGCGGAACCGTTCGGGCACGAAGCCACGCAGGCGCCGCAACCGATGCACGCCGCTGCGTCCATGGCTTCGTCGGCGACGGACTTCGGGATCAGGTTCGAGTTTGCGTCAGGAGCGTTCCCGGTTTGAGCAGTGATGAAGCCGCCCGCCTGGATGATCTTGTCAAAAGCGCTGCGGTCAACCGCGAGGTCTTTGACGAGAGGGAAGGCGCGCGCGCGCCAGGGCTCGACCACGATCGAGTCGCCGGACTTGAACTTGCGCATGTGAAGCTGGCAGGTCGTCGTGCCCTTTTGGCCTCCGTGCGCCTTGCCGTTGATCATCATCGAGCACATGCCGCAGATGCCTTCGCGGCAGTCGTGGTCGAAAGCGATGGCGTCTTCGCCTTTCTTTACGAGGTCTTCGTTAAGCACGTCGAACATCTCGAGGAAGGACATGTCCGGAGACACGTGGTCGACTTTGTAGTCGACGAACTTTCCTTCCGCGGTTCCGTTCGCTTGCCGCCAGACTTTGAGGTAGATGGTCATGTTATCGTTAGAAGACATAGTCGTGCTCCTTACTTGTACGAACGGGTTGCGAGTTGGACGTTCTCGAATTTCAGCTCTTCCACGTGGCGGATCGGAGACTTCCCGGTCCACTCCCACGCAGCGACGTGACAGAACTTCTCGTCGTTACGGACAGCTTCACCGTCTTGTGTCTGGAACTCCGTGCGGAAGTGACCGCCGCAAGATTCATTGCGCTCGAGGGCATCGAGCGCCATGAGCTCGCCGAGCTCAAGGAAGTCGGCGACGCGCGAGGCTTTGTGAAGTTCGGTGTTGAAGTTCCCTTCACCGCCCGGAACGTTCACGTCTTGCCAGAACTCTTCTTTGAGCTTGCGGATGTCGGTCACCGCTTTCTGCAGGCCCGCTTCCGTGCGCGACATGCCGACTTCGTTCCACATGACTTTTCCGAGCGCCTTGTGGAAGTCGTCGACGGTGCGCTTGCCCTTGATGCCGAGGAGCTGGAGTCCTTGCTTGCGAGCTGAGTCTTCCGCTTCTTTGAAGGCGTCGTGGTCCGTTGTCACTTTCTCGAGCTTGTTCGAAGCGAAGTAGTGACCCAACGTGTACGGGATAACGAAGTAACCGTCAGCGAGGCCCTGCATGAGAGCCGAGGCGCCGAGGCGGTTCGCGCCGTGGTCGGAGAAGTTCGCTTCGCCCAAGACGTGGAGACCGGGGATCGTCGACTGGAGGTTGTAGTCAACCCACAGACCGCCCATGGTGTAGTGCACGGCCGGGTAGATCATCATCGGTGTCTTATACGGGTCTTGGCCGACGATGCGCTCATACATTTCGAAGAGGTTGCCGTACTTTCCGGCGATCGTACCGACACCGTCGCGCTTGATGGCGTCGCGGAAGTCGAGGTAGACGGCGAGCTTCGTTGGGCCCACGCCCAGGCCCTCGTCCGTGCGGTACTTCGCCTGACGGCTTGAGACGTCACGAGGAGCAAGGTTACCGAACGACGGATAGACACGCTCGAGGTAGTAGTCGCGGTCTTCTTCAGGGATCTCATGCGGAGGACGAGTTTCATTGGGCTTCTTGGGAACCCAGACGCGACCGTCGTTACGCAGAGACTCGGACATGAGAGTGAGCTTCGACTGGTAATCGCCGTGAACGGGAATACAAGTCGGGTGAATCTGCGTGAAGCACGGGTTCGCGAAGTAGGCGCCGCGCTTGTGCGCACGCCACGAAGCCGTTACGTTCGACGCCATGGCGTTCGTCGAAAGGAAGAAGACGTTACCGTAACCACCGGTACAGAGAAGAACCGCATCGGCGACGTGGCGCTCGAGTTCTCCGGTGACGAGGTTCCGTGTGATGATACCGCGGGCCTGGCCGTTGACGACCACCAGCTCGAGCATCTCGCGACGGTTGTACATATCGATCTTGCCCTTCGCGACCATCTTCATCATGCCCGAGTAGGCCCCGAGAAGAAGCTGCTGGCCAGTTTGGCCGCGAGCGTAGAACGTCCGCGAAACTTGTGAACCACCGAAAGAGCGGTTATCGAGGTAGCCACCGTACTCGCGAGCGAAGGGCACGCCCTGGGCGACCATTTGATCGATGATGTTGTTCGAAACTTGCGCGAGACGGTACACGTTGGCTTCGCGCGCGCGGTAGTCACCACCTTTGATGGTGTCGTAGAAAAGACGCTTAATCGAGTCACCGTCGTTCTGGTAGTTCTTCGCTGCGTTGATACCACCCTGAGCCGCGATCGAGTGCGCGCGACGAGGAGAGTCCTGGATGCAGAACGCTTTCACGTGGTAGCCAAGCTCGGCCAGTGTGGCGGCAGCGGAGCCACCCGCCAGACCGGTACCGACTACGATGACAGAAAACTTACGCTTGTTGGCGGGGTTGACGAGCTTCGAATCGAAGCGGTGGTTGTCCCACTTGTCTTCGAGGGCGCCGCCGGGGACTTTACTATCGAGTTTAGAGGAGGACATCTTTAAGCTCCTTTAAGGTGCAATAAAATTGTAATCACTGCGAAGCCACCGCCCACGAGAATCGCGTAGGCATAGCCGACTTTCTTTACACAAGGGGTCCACGCGGGGTGGCTCCAGCCGAAAGACTGGAAAGAACTCGCAAGACCGTGCGACGTGTGGACTGCTGCTGCGCTCATGGCGAAGACGTACCACGCGACGTTGAGGGGACTCTGGAAGTATTCGACGACCGTGCGGTAGAGGTCACGCATGACTACGCCGTCGACCGTCGTTTCGTAGTAAGGGCCGAACTTAAATTGCAGGATGTGCAAGACAAGAAACACGAAGAGGATGAGACCCGTGTAGGGCATCGTCGCGCTCATGATCGTTTCCCCGCGACCCGTGCGGTTTTTGACGTAGTATTTCTGGCCACGCGCCACTTTGTTTTCCCACGTCATCTTCATCGCCAACCCCAAGTGCAGGAGGAAGATTCCTGCCAGGGCCGCTTCGATCACATAGAGCAGGGCCCCGAGTGACATGAGTTTGTAGGCGTAAATATTAAAGGCATCAGCACTCACAAGAAGGAGTACGTTGCCCAACAGGTGGCCAACCAAGAAACCGCACAACGAAAGACCCGAGAAGGCGATCAATTGTTTGCGGCCGATGGAGGACGTGAAGTAGCGTGTGACGGCTGCACTCATGGTGGTTTATCTCCTGAGAATTAAACGGAAGTAAGTGAAGCTATCTTCGCGCAAGTCCGCACAGTTGTCAGGTTAAAATCGGCCTTGTCTAAATAACGCCGCAGAGGGCAATTGTTTGACGACTCAAACCTTTTTCACCACACCGTACATGTCTAAGGCCTGTTTGCGAGATTTCTCATATTCCACGATCGGTCGCGGATAATCCGGAGCGAGCAGTGGTGGTGGATTGTGGATATCTCGGCTCGCGAGGTGACCCAGTTCCGGCACCCAGAGCCGTATGAAACTGCCATCAGCATCAAACTTTTCAGACTGATTGTAAGGGTTAAAAATGCGGAAGTAGGGTTGAGCGTCACAACCTGTACTCGAGCTCCATTGCCACCCTCCGCTGTTGGCGGCGAGGTCGAAGTCGAGAAGTTTTTCAGCAAAGTACCTCTCACCCTGGCGCCAATCGACTAAAAGCGTTTTGCACAAGAAGCTCGCGACCACCATCCGGAGGCGATTGTGCATCATGCCAGTCTGATTTAAGCAGCGCATGGCCGCGTCCACCAGAGGGTATCCGGTCTCACCCTGGCACCAGGCAGTGAAGGATTCTTTGGTGCCAAGCCATTTGATCTGATCATAGTCCGGTTTGAACGACGACTTTTCCACATAAGGATGGGTGTCGAGGATCATGTGATAAAAATCGCGCCAGATGACTTCCGAGAGCCAGATGCGCGCGCCCTCGTTCTTCTGGGAAAGCCCTGCGCGCACCATGTCGCGGACCGAGAGGCAGCCGTGACGAATATAAGGAGAGAGGTTCGAGGTTCCATCCAGCGAAGGGATGTCGCGGGTCTCATGGTAGCGCGCCATGGGGACAGCAAACTTCTTGAGACGCTTGAGCGCTTCAGTGGTTCCACCAGTCAGCACCGCGGGGGTGGACTTGAAACCAATCTCTGCGTGCCAGTCGAAATCCAAGGCGGTCTTAGGGTTTTTCCAGCTGCGAAGTTTCTTGAGGTTCGTCGTGTAGTCCGGCACCACGTCGTCTTGGGCGTGGAGGGTTTCGAGCCATTTATTCTTATAGGGCGTGAAGACCTTGTAGATCGCCCCCGAGCCGTTGCGAATTTCTGATTCCTCGAAGAACACGCTGTCTTTGTAATGCTTGAAAGTGATGCCGAGTGTGCTCAATTCTTTGGTGACCGCGTGGTCGCGCTTCTTGGCGTAGGGTTCGTAGTCGCGGTTGGCGTAGACAGTCTGCGCGCCGAGCTCGCGGGCCAAGCGCGGAATCTCCATGACGGGATCGCCGTAGGTTACGAGCACCGAGGCACCCTTTGATGCAAGCTCGCGGTCCATGTCCTGGAGTGACTGCAATATGAAGGTGACGCGACGGTCTTCTTTGTCACTGAGCTTATCGAGGATCAGCGGATCGAAGACGAAGACGATCTGGACTTCGTCGTTTTCCGTTATGGCGTGAGAGAGGGCCGCGTGGTCATGAAGGCGCAGGTCGCGGCGGACCCAGCAGAGTGCTTTTTTCATTCCGCCATTGTGGCGCAGCGGAGAGTGTCGCAGCAAGGGATGTTTGAGGGCCGTCTAGAAAAAAAAGGGAAGGAGCCGCCGTGCCCCTTCCCCCCTGTCCGAGAGTGAATAACTCCTGTCATTCAGTCTCAAGGTGTTCGTCCTGAACGGCCACAATCGTTAAGATACTCTGCTCGCCGCCGCCGGCCTGGATCTCGTCCCGCGTGAGGCCCGGGACGTCGATCTCCTCGAGCTCACTGGCCTGGGCCAGGTAGGCGTCGCAGGCGTTGAGCGATAAACAGCAGGCCACGTACATCAAACCTCGTTTCCAGCGATATTCCGTCATAACCCTCTCCTTCGGTGGATGGCGACTCCTGTCGCGCTAGGGTTTTGTGGTGGTCCGTGGAAACTTACGTGCTGCTCGAATCCACCACGTCATGAACAAAGTTTAGGCCCAAAGAGTGCTGCGCTGTGATTTTTTGCGACGGCCTTGAATCCTGAGGACTTAGGAAATTGCCTCAAGAAACTTCGTTGGCACAAACCCCACTTAGCGTGCCCATTTTCATCGTCAGGGGCCGCTAAATACGCCACACTCTTAGGGTCTTCACACTACGGAGGTTTCTATGCGCATTCTCTGGATCATCGTCCTCGCCAGTCAGGTTAGCTGGGCCCAGCCAACGGACAAACAGCGAAAGATCTTCACCGAGGGCACCGAGCGCCTGAAGCAGACGAAGATCCACGAACGTGCGCCGAAGGTCGGCGAGCGCTTTCCGGACCTGCAGGTGGGCCCCAAGAAAATCTCCGAGTGGATCAAAGACCGCCCGTTGATCTTGACCTTCTACCGCGGCGGCTGGTGTCCGTACTGCATCAAGCAGCTCAAGGAGATGCAGGCCGAGAAGGGCCAGGTGGCCGGCGCGCAGATCGTCGCCGTAGCACCCGAGAGCGACGTGCAGCTGCAGAAAACGAAGAGCAAGAACGGCCTCGAGTTCACGCTCATTCCCGACAAGAACAACGACATCGCGCGCCAGCTGGGCATCGCCTTCCAGGTCGACAAGGCCGTGGCCCAAGAGTACCAGGCGCTCGGGATCGATCTGTCCGCCAGCCAAGGCATCCTGCCGCTGCCGGCCACCTTCGTCATCGGCCGCGACGGGATCGTGCGCTACGCCTTCGCCGACGCGGACTACACGCAGCGCGCCCAGTGGCGTGACGTGGTGAAGTCCGTCAACGGCGTGATGGCGCCGGCGAACTAAGTATGCTAGGAGAGGGCATGGACGCAAACTGGCAGACCTTTCCCTTTGAAACTTTTTTCTCGGACATCCACGAGTTCATAAGATCATCGCCGGAGCGCGGGATCGGGGCCTTCGAGGGCCCGGTCGAACTGCGCGACATCTTCGACATGACCTTGCCGCAAAAGGGCCGCGACCTCGAGGGCGTGCGGGCGGACTTGAAGTCCTACCTCGCGCACGCGCGCAACACGCTCCATCCGACCTTCGCCAACCAGCTCTCCGCTTGCCCCAATCCCGTCGCCTTCATCGGGGACACCGTGGCCTCGCTCGGGAACTCCACCATGGCGACCTACGAGGCGGCGCCCATCGCTACGCTCATCGAGCGCGCGCTGATCCACAAGCTCGGCAAGATGATCGGCTGGGAGCGCACCGAAGGCATCATGGTCACCGGCGGCTCCAACGCCAACATGTCCGGGCTGCTCTTGGCGCGCAACACGCGCTTCCCGGAGACCCGGCGCTTCGGCAACGGCAACACGCGCTTCTCGGTGTTCGTCTCGGAAGAGGCGCACTACTCGTTCTTCAAGGCCCTCAACCAACTTGGGATCGGCACCGACAATCTCATCCCAGTTCCGAGCGACAACGCTGGCCGCATGCGCGCTTCCGAGCTCGACCGCTTGATCGGCGCCGCCAAGGAGCGCGGCTTCACGCCACTGTGCGTGTGCGCCACCTCCGGCACCACCGTGCTCGGGGCCTTCGATCCCATCGAGGCGATCGCGGACGTGTGCGAGAAGCATAGCCTGTGGCTGCACGTCGACGCCGCCTGGGGCGGGGGCTCGCTCCTCTCGAAGCGCCACCGCGAGAACCTCAAGGGCATCGAGCGCGCCGACTCCGTCACCTGGGACACGCACAAGATGCTCGGCACGGGGCTCGTGAGCTCCTTCATCCTCACGCCGCACCTGGGCTCACTCTTGGCGAGCCAGCGCGGCGGCGGGAACAACTACCTCTTCCACGACGGCCAGGAGAACACCGTAGATCTTGGGCCCATGTCGCTTCAGTGCGGCCGGCGCGTGGACGCGCTCAAGGTGTGGCTCACCTGGCGTGCGATGGGAGACGAGGGCTGGGAGCAGCTCGTCGATACGTTCTACGCGCGCGCGCGCTTCCTCGCCGACGAGATCAAAAAGCGCCCGAACCTTCAGCTCCTCTACGAACCGGAGAGCCTCAACGTGTGTTTCCGCTATAAGCCGAAGCGCAAGTTCATGGCGAACCTCGCCGTGCGCCCGATCCGCGAGGATCTCCTGGCGCGCGGAGAGGCGATGATCAACTGGTCGAGCCGCGGCGGCGAGAGCTTCCTGCGCTTCATCGTCGTGCACCCGGGCGCCGACGAGACGGTCCTCACGCAGATCCTCGACAAGGTAGAAGCTGCGGGCCAGCGCTGGGAGAGTGCCCATGCCTGAGAGCTTTCCCCTCGAGAGGCTCGTCGAGTTCACCAACGACCCGTACTTCCTGGGCCGCATCGTCGTGCACCAGGTGAAGGACCGCTTCCACGTCGAGGTCGACGTCGTGAGCCGCGAGTCCTTCAAGATCTTCCGCCACATCGGCACGCTCTACGACTTCGACGACCACCGCGACGCCATCGAGATGGGCTACCGCGAGCTGCGGCTCAAGGTCGGGACGAACGCGGAGAGCTGATCACTCACGGTCAAGCCAGCCCTTGGTCTTCACCTTCCAGTAGATGAAGCCCGACACGAATAACATCACCGCAAGGCATGCATAGTAGCCGTACTTCCAGTGCAGCTCCGGCATGTGGGTGAAGTTCATGCCGTAGACACCAACGATGAAGGTGAGTGGTAGGAAAAAGAGCGAGACCACGGTCAGAAAGCGCATGGTTTCGTTGGTGCGATGGCCCGAGAGAGCAATATGCAGGTTGAGTAAGTTCTGTACATCTTCCATCAGTTCATCGCAGTACTGCCACAGGCCCTCGGCACTCTCGCGCAGATCCGTGAGCCACGGCGACGACGAGGTGGAGTGGACGGTGATGAACTCTTTTAAGACTCCGAGTGTGTGCCACACCTGGCGCTTAATCAGGGAGAGCTTCGAGCGGATGCTGTAGAGAGCGATCAGCTCCGCGCTCGAGGGCGAGCGGCCCAGGAGTTCCTTCTCGAGGCGCTCGATCTCGGTTTCCGTGCGCTCGAGGTAGGGCATGTAGGAGTCGATGGCCTTTTTCATCAAGCGCACCAGAATGTCATGTGGAGTCTGTGACTCGTCCACCTTGGCGCGCGCGTCGATCAAGAAGGGCTGGTCGCCCCGGTGAACCGTAATCAAGAAGTCCTTCCCCAGGAAGCAGGCGAGTTTGCGTGTGAGACTCAAGAGGTCATCCGCGTCCCGCGGCGCCTGGTGGTCGAGGCAGCGCACGATCAGGAAGAGCGTGTCGCCGACTTTTTCAATTTTCGGGAAGTGCTCGGGGTCGAGGCAGTCCTGCACCGAGGTGTGGTGGAGCTTGAAGCGGTCGGCGAATCCACGCAGCACTTCCGGCGTCGGATCAACGACGTCCCACCACTTCGGAACGGTGTGGTGAATCGTGTCGCTCATAGACTCTTTTCAAGCAGCGCGGCCAGCCGTACCCCGGCCTGGTAGAGGCGCTGGTTCAGCACCTGGTAGGTGCGGTAGCGGTACTCGTACTCCCAGTACTTCGGCAGCGTTTTTTCTTTTGGATACGAGTAGACGAGTTCCCGAAGCGCTTGCGACTCGGCGATCATCGCTGCAAGGTCGGCCTTCTTCCACGTCTTCAGGTCCGCCGGCGTCGAGGTCTTCACCCACTGGGCGTAGTCACTGTAGCTCATGCGCTCCATCTCGATGATCTTCTCGTCCCAGATCTCGTGCAGGTTCGTGCGTTTGCCGAACCACTTGAGCTCCACCTTGTTGCCGCCGGCGTCCTCGTTCCTACCCACGTGCAGCGGCATGTGGACGTCGCCGATCAGGTGCACCAGAAACTTCAGGGCTTCCTGGCGCTTTTGTGTTGGCGCCTTCTTGTTCGCGAGCTCTTTGGTGAAGCGCTCGATGGCCTCCACGACGTCGCCCTGTTCGCTGCGCTTGGTGTCCGCGAGCGTCTTTCCGTCGGCGATACTTACGTAGTGCCAGGGGTTGGCGTGGCGCCAGTTCGGATCCGACTTAATCCAGTCGGGCCAGTTCGCCACATCGGCGAGCGTCTCGGTGCCCATGAGCGCTTTAAGTTTTTGCCGAGTGGCGCTCGAGAGTTCACCTTCGGCGATCTTTCCCACCACGCGATGGCCGATGGTGCCCCAGGCGCGGGCCTCGATAGAGAGAAGCGAAAGCGTAAGAAAGAAAAAAACGCGCATAAAAATCCCCTGTGGTAGAGGCGCTATCTTAGCGTGAATGAAGCGGGGGAGACTAGCTGACTTTTTTGATGAGTTTGACGGTGTCGTCGAGGTCCAGACCTTCGACGACTTCGCCAGAGGGCGTTACTACGCGGTAAATACGTTCGCCGTGCTCACCGCGGAACTCTTCGATGAAGGCCGGCGGCGCATCTTGGCGTGTGTGCACCGGAAGATCGATGACGTTGTTCTTCTGTTTTTTCGTAAACAAGAGGTTCATGACCTGGTTGATGGCGAAGGCGGCGTCTTTCCCGGGGTCGTTGAAGCGGGGAGTAAGGCGCTTGTGGTGGTTGCCAGAAAGCACTTCTCGGATGTCACGCAGGTACCCGTAGGAGACGCCTTCGACTTCCCGGATGATACTGCGAGCGATGAGGAGGTACATGGTAATCGTGAAGACGGTGCAGGCGATGGCGATGTTATCCACGGTTTCCTGCTGCGAGAGAAGAAACGTTCCGATCGAGGTGTTGGCCTTGAGGATGGTTTCGTGGAGGTAGTTCACTCCGACGTAGGTGGCGAACCCACTGAGGCCCGTGAGGACGACGATCATGAGTGCGTACTGCATGTAAAACACACCGTCCGCACGCGGGGCCTGGATGTCCTGGATCTCCTTCGGGACCGAGAAGATCTCGCGCGAGTCTTCCTTGTCGCGAGCGTTGAGGTACTCCATGAAGAAGACCGCGGACTTCAACACGAGTTTCTGGGCGTTGATCGGATCGAGAGTGGTGTCGGGCATCTCGCCGTTTAGGACGTCCTCGCACATCTGCGCCACTTGTGAGAACGGGCGCAATACGAGGTAGGCGAGGACTAGTCCCATGGCAAATACGCCAGCGTAAAGCAGAAGGGCGAAGGGCGAGAGTTCGAGGAGGCTCAAGGCAAAATGATCCACAAACGCCTCTTTCATCTCCGGGCCCTCGGCGAAGCCGTTGGCGAGAAAGAACGAGTAGTTCATGCCGAGGTAGATGGCGATGGAATAAAGCGCGAGCATCGTCGTGACCACGGGAACCACGGCAATCTTCAGCGCTGTCTTCAGGAAATAGCGCGCGTCTTGTGAATGGTAAATGTTGCGTAACCATTTCATGCAGAACTTATCGGTATCCTTAAGGGGAGCTTAAGAGTCACAACGCACCTTGCGTTGCAGTAAGTGAAGGGAATAGTGAATGAGTTTTTTGGTCTGAGATTTGCTTCCTATGTACGCGTTAACCCTTTAAAGGAGTACGCATGGGATCTTTTTGGCCCTTATTACTGGGCGTGTTGCTGTCCAACAGTGTGACAGCAGTCGAGCAAACCACTCTGGAATTCCGCGGTCAACCGCACGAATCCGTCGTCCTGGATCGCGTGTTGAGTGAAACACGCACGCGCACCGAAATGCGCGATGCAACCTGCACGCGCCAGATTCCCTACGAGGATCAGGAGTGCGGCTACGAGACCCGCTACCGCCAAGAGTGTAATTGGATTCCCCCGCGCCAGGAGTGTGGCCGGCGCGATGAGCGCCGCTGTCGCACGGTCACGCGCTACCGCCAAGAGTGTTCTCAGTCACCGGGCCGCCAAGTGTGCCGCGATTTCCCCGGCGGCGAGCGCTGTACCACACGCAACGGTCAGCGCATCTGTGAACCCGCACCGCCGCAGCGTCGCTGTGAGACCATCCCTGGTGAGCGCTTCTGTCGCCAAGTTCCGTATCAAGACCAAGATTGCCGGTACGAATCCGTGCCCTACTGCTACCAAGTACCTGGCGAAAACCAGTGTCGCCAAGTTCCTTATCAGGAGTACGCTTGTCGCACGGTCACGCGCTACCGCACGGAGAGCTACGCGTGTCAGCGTCCCGTGGAGATTCCGTACAACGTGAGCGTGAATCTCGCGGGCCAGTTGGATGTGCACTTTACGAATCCGAACTTCGTTGAGACCGTCAGCTTCATCGTGCGTCTGACAGAACAGAAAACCCTCGAACTTCTCCCACAAACTTCGGCCGATGTTCTGATCGGCACTCGCCGTACCACACCAGTGGTGAACCGCCAGGGCGAAAGCATCACTGTCGCTCAACGCGTGGATGTCTATCTTGCCAAGCGCAGTGAGCTCGAGGGCCAAGTGACTCAGTCGATCTCCGCGGCCGTGCTTGATCTCTCAGGAAAGAAGCTCTCTTTCACCGTTCGTGGAGTCCTCGAGGCGCAGGATGAGATTTCCCTCGTGGTCGAAGGCCGCCGTCGCGGCGTCATCAACACCATCGTGAGCCGCGTGAACGTCGCAGGTAATGTGGGAGCACTCGGTGCCATCACAACTCCTGTCGGTGAGAACCTCACGGCTGTCCAGATCGATCTTTCTGGTGAGAATCTTGGAAACCTTTTGGACAAGAAGACCTTCAGCATGAAGCTCTCCCACACGAAGAAGCTCGCCACGGGCTACGAGTGGAGCGCCACGGTGCCGGTCCTCTCTTCAGAGCGTGAGGCTTCGGTCGAAGCGCTGCGCTAGTCATTTTCAACGGAGCTCCGTGTATCGGGGCTCCGTCTTTTTCTTACACCCCTAGGCAGTCCGTTTCTTTCTGCGTCAGACTACGGGTTATGAAAATTTTCTTCCTCGTCGCCCTAGTCGCCCTTTCTCCCTTGAGTTTCGCCGCAAGGCCTCACCTCGATCTGGAACTCACGAGTGCGGAGTACCGAGCACTGCTCAGTCAAAACAAAGATAAATCCATCGATGCGGCTCCGATCGCAACTGCACTTAAGTGGGGTGATCGTCTGGCGAAGTGGCTGGCGTTCGAGAATGCACGCCGCGGGCCACAGAACCAACTGCGTCTGTCATCGGCGACCTCGCGCGGGAACGGGATTCCGATCTCTGAGCCCTCGATTTATTCCATCAAAACCATCAGCGACGACATCGATAAAATGCGCCAAGACTTCGCCCCAGAGATGATCGAGGTGCTGGAAGGAGCGACGTTTCCTCAGACGCTTCCCGGTGCCGACGAAGCGGAGTTTATTAAATGGGCGCGTCGCGTGGACATCAACTACCAGACCGCCGCGCGCTATAAGTCGCTCTTGCCTTGGCGGAGCGCCTACATCGCTGCTCAGGCGGAGGACGTGCGCGGGTACTACTTCTTTAAGACCAATAACTGGAGCGCTGGCTCGTTTGCGACCTTCGGCGAGCTTCCTGCAACCGAACAGGATACCGTGCGCGAGCACCTCACTGGCATGTGCATGAACGATCTCACGACTGAGCGTGATGAGTGTGAGGAGGAGGTTCGGGTCGCCGAACGTCAGCAGCGCCTGGGTGCTTTGTTTGTTCGCTTCTATGCTCGCGGCGAAGCCCAGTGGAAGCGCTTTTTTGAGATCCCGCAGTACGCTGTGCGCTCGGATGTGGATCACAAGAATCCAAACCTCATGATCGTGCCGTTTAACCGGCCGAAGATCGCGAAGTTTGCTCCCTACGTACAAGACAACGTCGAAGACGAGTTCAAGTGGGGCGACTGGAAACTCTCGGTGAAGTTCGGCGTCTTCCGTCAGGGCCCGCGCCTGACGTTTAAGCCCGGGGTGGTGCCGCACGTGACGGGGCTTGGTGGCAACGAGATCGTCATGGACTCGAACCAGCCCATCGAAGAGTTTGATAGCCAGTGGACCATCCGCCACGAGTTCGGCCACGTGATTGGCCTTCCCGACTGCTACCACGAGTTCTACGACCCGAAGCTCGAGGCCTTCGTGAACTACCAGCTCGACGTGAAGGACCTCATGTGCTCGCGCGCCGGAGACATGAACGAGCGCATCGCCGTCGAACTCCAGAACGCGTACCGCCGATGAAGACTCAGATTAAGGCCCAGCTCCTCGAGCGCGTGAACGCCGAGCTCGCAGCGGCGCTCGAAGCCGAAGCCGCGGCCCAGAGCCTCGCCATTGACGGGGACGTGAAGTCCGACGGGAAGTACGATACCCGGGGCATTGAGGCGGGGTACCTCGCCGGTGCGCAAGCGAAGCGCGTAGAGGAATTGAAGCTCGAGCAGCAGATGATCGAGGAGCTCCCGGTCAAGGACTACGCCTCGGACGAGGAAGTGGGGCTCGGGGCGCTGGTGGACATCGAGTTCAAGCAGCAGACCCGTCGCTACTTCGTGAGCTCAACCGCCGGTGGGACGATGCTCAACGTTCATGGACAGGGAGTGCTCGTGATTTCAGTCTTTTCCCCTATTGGCGACGCGGTGATAGGACTTAAGGTGGGGGAGGAGTTCGAGCTCGAGACCCCGCAGGAAGTGCGCAGCTACCGAGTCAAAGCTTTGTGCTAGTGTAAATTCTACACGCCGCTCATCTCTCGACCCTATTTCCCATTAGGATCATCCTATGCGCCTTACACTTATGATTGCTCTCCTTTCTATCGTCGCGTGCGGAAATCCCCGCGCAACCTCTAAGCGTCTGGAGCTCGACGGCTCCGGATCAAAAACGGTCTTACTGGCGGGAGTCACGGA
>JBKHVY010000020.1:18713-18963 GCA_046569805.1 Bacteriovoracia bacterium
CAGCGCCCTCAAGCGCGAGGCTGAGGCCCTGGGACTCAAGGTCGACGGTGACGTCATCCTCAAGCTCGAAGGAGACGTCGAGGCGCTGAACGAACTTAACCTCGAAGAACAAACAGAAGCGGCGGTGGACGAAGTCGTCGCCACCCGCGAGGCCGCGCCAGCGATCACTGACGGTGCGCTCTACTTAGCGAAGAAAGATTTCGGGCTCCTCGAGTTCTGGCAACAGAACCCTGAGGCCGATGGTCGCGGC
>JBKHVY010000021.1:0-18850 GCA_046569805.1 Bacteriovoracia bacterium
CCCGAGAGGCTCGTCCGCGCGTGCAAGATACTTTCGGTGAGTTTGGAAAAACACAGGGCCTCGACTTTCTTCCCGACGGCATCCCCATCGCTTGCCTTTTCGGCGATCAGCAGTCAGCTCTCTTTGGCCAAGCGTGCCTTAACGTCGGTGACCTTAAATGCACTTACGGAACTGGTGCGTTTCTTCTGGTTAACACTGGCGAGAAGCCAGTTTTTTCGAAACAAGGTCTCCTTACTACCGGTGCCTATCAATACAAAGGAAAGAGAGTCTATGCACTAGAGGGAGCAAGCTACATCGCTGGAGCAGCAGTGCAGTGGCTAAGGGACAACCTCAAGCTGATAGGTAAAAGCCATGAAGTGGAGACCCTCGCACGACAAGTTACAGACCTCGACCAGATGGAACACCTGCTGTTCTTTCCGTTTTTCACAGGGATCGCCGCACCCTACTGGGTGTCAGAGGCAAAGGGTGCCATTATCGGCATGACCCGAGACACTGGCGCTCCCCACATCGCACGCGCTTGCCTCGACGGTATTGCCCTTGCCGTCAACGACTGCATCCAGGCCTTTCAAAAAGATCTCGGAAAACTCAATGACATCCGTGTTGACGGAGGCGCCACGGCGAATGGACTTCTGATGCAAGCGCAGGCGAACTTTTCAGGAAAGAAGATCCTCAGACCCAAGAACATTGAGACAACAGCTTATGGAGCCGCTCTCGGCGCCCTCGTGGGTCTTAACCGCATCCAAGTCAGCGACGTCGGCCGGCTGTGGAAGATCGATCGAGAGTTTACGCCCGACGCCGGTGAGCACTACTATCACAAGAAAGCGGACCAGTGGCAGAAGACACTCAAGAGGCTCTACCTATGAAAATCGTCGTGAGAAACGGGGGAATCCCGTGGTGGGTCTTCGTCGGAGGCATCGGCTTCTTACTCTTCGGCGGCTGGAAGGGGTTCTTCGGGGCGATCGCAGGAGTTATCCTCATTCCGATCGCGCTGGTCTTCACGTTCGCGCTCGGCTTCTTCTTCTGGTCCCTCTTCCTCAGTCGCAAGTTCGGAAAGCAAAGTCGTCCCTCACCCTTCGAGTTCGAGCGCCGGGAGCAAGCCCCGGGCCAGCCGGGCGATGTGATCATCACGGAATCCGTCGTCGTGAAGAGCGAGACCGAGAGCGAGCGCTAGAACAAGAGGCCCTTGAGGTCGCTCGTGCGCTTCACGCCCACGACCTCGATGTTAAATTTTCCAGCAAATTCTTGTGCGGAACGCACAGAAGTGAGCACACGCTTGTAATTCATCTGTGCCGCCTCACGTAGGCGAGACTCCATCATTGGTATCGAACGAACTTCTCCCGTGAGGCCAACCTCTGCGAGAAAGAGGGTGTCCTGTGGAATCGGCTTTGCGTAATAGGAACTCAAGAGCGATGCCACAACACTCAAGTCGGTTTCCCGCGCCTGAAGCTTAAGTCCGCCCACGACATTAACGTAGATATCATTGTATGAAAGCGGTATACCAACGTACTTGTCGATCACGGCCACGAGCAGCGCTACACGGTTCGAGTCAAGGCCCTGCGTCACACGTCGGCCTGTCCCGAACTTATTTTCAACGACGAGTGCCTGGATTTCAACAAACAGAGCACGGCTACCTTCGAGTACACAGCTCAGGCTTCGGCCAAAGGATTCGGGAAGCGTCTGATCTAAGAAATACTGCGAAGGGTTCTGCACCTCTCGCAATCCATCTTCACGCATTTCAAAGATCCCAATCTCGTTTGTGTTTCCGAAGCGGTTCTTCATCGAGCGCAGGATGCGGTACTGACCGTGCTGGTCACCCTCGAAGTAAATGACAGTATCCACCATGTGCTCGAGGATCTTAGGCCCAGCGATGCTTCCTTCTTTGGTTACGTGGCCAATGATGAAGCAGGTGAGCCCCAGGACCTTCGCTTGGTTCATGAGTTCGTAGGTAACCTCGCGGATCTGAGACATCGTTCCAGCAGGAGAATCCAGCTGCCCGGAGACTGTTGTTTGGATCGAGTCGAGCACCAGAAACTCCGGCTTGATGTCCTTGATCGCCTCAGCGATGCGCTCCCAGCGCGTCTCGTGGAAGATATAGAACTCCTCACTCGTGATCCCAAGGCGCTTGCAGCGCGAGGCGACCTGGGCATCCGATTCTTCTCCGGACACGTAGAGGATCCGCGAGACCTGCTTCTCATTAATAAGAGATCCGCAAATCTCCATCAGTAGGGTCGACTTTCCGATGCCCGGCTCCCCCCCGATAAGCGTCAGAGATCCTCGCGTAATTCCGTCACCGACAACTCGATCGAACTCGCTTCGACCGGTCTTCAGACGGTCGTATTTTTTCATTTCGATCTTCGAAATGGTCTTCGGAGTTGAGATCGTCGAAGATTCACCCCTAACAGGAGACTTGGCGCTCGACTTGGCCGCTATCTCGCCCTCTTCAAATGAGTTCCACGTTCCGCAGTCTGGACAGCGCCCAAGCCACTTCGGGGACTGGTAACCACAGGACGAGCAGGAAAATACGGTTTTGATTTTTGCCATCTAGCCCTCGATGAGTTTGAAGAATTCCTCTTCTGTAATGATCTTTGTTTTAAGCTCGAGAGCCTTCTTATACTTCGACGAGGCAGGATCGCTATCGTTTGTAAGGAGAAGCGTAGTGTTTTTCGAAACTGAACTGACGACCGTGCCGCCGTTCTGCTTAATTATTTTTTCTATTTCTGCACGCGGTGCCGAGAGAGTTCCAGTGATGCAAATCTTTGCACCTTCAAGGCTTCCTCCCTGGGCAAACTCGGGCGCATTAACATGAAACCCGAGCTTGAGGAGCTCAGACAGGACATCTTTCTTCGAAGCTAAAGATCGAATGATGTCGGTCGCACTTTTATTGGCAAACCCTTCGATTGCCGTTAGCTTTTCAACATCAAGCTGCATAAGGAGCTCGATGGTGTTATGTCCGTGAGCAATGATCTTTTCTGCTTTTGCAGTTGAGACACCCTCTACGCCGAGACCCGCCATCAAGACAGAAAGATCAAGGGTCTTCGTTTTTTGAATGTTTTCAAAAATTTTTGTCGCAAGCTTATCCTTCACCTTTTCAAGGCTCAGGAGATCTTGAATTGACAGTCGATAAAGATCCGGAATGTCATGAACCAGGCCCTTGGTGATCATCTCCTGTAGCCGCTTCTCGCTCAGATCCTCGATGTTCACTCTTTGGATCCAATGTAGAATTGTCTCAAGGCGACGACCGCCGCAATTCTGATTGGTGCACATGAGCCAGATATCTTCTTCCGATAGGCGGGAATTGCAGCTTGGACAGTTTTCCGGGATCTGCGGTGCCCCCTTAGCTGACTCCTTGACTGAAAGAAACTTTGGAATAACTTCACCCGAACGCACGATCTCGATCCGATCCCCGGCCTTTAAAGAAAAATCTCTCACCACTCCAAGGTTGTGAAGCGTCACCCGTGAGATAATGGCGCCAGAGAGATCGGTTGGTGTAATTTCTGCTACTGGTGTAAGTCGGCCATTTCTTGAGACCTGCCAGGTTATGGAGCGAATTGTGGTCTCTCGAGTTTCACCCTGGAACTTGAAGGCAAGCTTGTAGCGCGGGTGGTGGTTTGTTTCACCGAGCTCTTCGTGAACGCTAGTTTCATTAATGATGAAAACCAAACCATCAATCAAATAGTCACCCGATTCCATGAAGCCCCTGGCAGCCTCAATGCGCTCAGCGATCGTGTCCGCCCTTTCATGGAGTTCCCATTCAGGAATACTAAAACCGAGTTCAGTGAGACGCTCGAGCTTCTCGATCTCAGTCTTGTAATTCTGCCCAATGAGATCAAAGGCATGGAAGCTCAGATGCTGGGCAAAGGTGATGTGCTCTTTTCTCCCGAGAAGGCCTGCAACGATGTTTCTCTGGGACGTTGGAGTTTCGAGGCCCGCCGCCGCCATCTCTGTCGATATCTTGTGAAAACCATGCGCCCGACAGAATACTTCACCTCGAATTTCCACATCTATCGGTTTCGTAAGTTTTTTGGGCACATCTGCTATGTACGCGACCTTCTTTGTTATGTTCTCACCTTGCGAGCCGTCTCCGCGAGTCTTTGCGACCACGAGGCTGCCTTTTTCGTAGACAAGTGAACAGCTCGACCCATCGATCTTGAAGATGCTCACCAGGCTTCCGT
This sequence comes from Bacteriovoracia bacterium, assembly GCA_046569805.1. GTDB lineage: Bacteria > Bdellovibrionota > Bacteriovoracia > Bacteriovoracales > Bacteriovoracaceae > UBA6144. The sequence goes on from JBKHVY010000021.1 coordinate 4,173, forward strand.
TCTTTAGGAATTCGACGAGGTCCTTTGGGTCGTAGGTCTTTTCAAGCGAGAGCATCTTCTTCGCGTGCGCGACCTTCTCTGTGCCTAGATCCACTGGCGTGCCGACCAATTCGAGGATCGCATTCATCGGATCGATGCGGCGGAGTTCGTCTTCGAATTTGTCGTAAGCCTCGTCGGAGATCTCTGGCCGCCCTTGGTAGTAAGCAGCCTTGTGATGAGAGATCAGCTTCTCAAGCTCTCGTATTCTTTTTGCACTCATGAATTTGTTCGTCGCTTATAGCTAATAAGTTCATGCACCACAATTGGAGCAACGACGACGGTAACAATTATATTGGGAATCGTCATGAGGGCATAAGCGATATCTATGATGTTAACGACGTTCGTTGCGGCGAGCAGGGATCCGGCGAAAATACTAAGGCCGTACCATGCCTGGAATGTTGGTCTTCCCAACCACGCGCGACCTGCGAACAAATAGTTCCAGCACTTTTCGTTATAGTTCGCCATGCCCAAGATAGTTGAGTAAGCGAAAAGAAGAATGCTTATTCCCAAGAAATGTTTTCCCCAGTCTCCGAGCTGTGCCGCAAAAGCGCGTGTGGTCAGCTCGATTCCAGAGACGTCTGGAATCCCACCCACACGAAACGTCACGAGGATCACGAGTGCCGTTAGCGTACACACAATAATCGTGTCCACAAAGGGACCGAGCATCGCCACGAGGCCCTCTGCCACTGGCTCTTTACTGCTTGAATTCGCATGCGCCATGGGAGCGGTCCCAAGGCCCGCCTCATTGGAAAACGTTGCTCGCTTAATTCCTGTCACCATGACTTGGATCACGCCATAGGAAATTGTGCCATATATTGCTGATTTCGCGGTAAAGGCATGCACCCAGATATCCAGAACAATATTCGGTAGGTGCTCTATGTTTTTCAAGAGAACTTTAAGACAAACGCAGATGTAAATAACACTCATTACCGGAACGATGAGTGCACAGATGGCTGAGATGCGCTGGAGCCCACCTCGCAACACCCAATGAGTGATCAGGGCAAAGGTTAAACCGCACACCCACACAGGGACACCGTAGCTCGTACTTAGAAAAGTGCTCAGTTGGTTAATCTGAAACATCGAGAGAGTGCCGATCATGCCACAGGTCGCAAAGATAATTGCCAACAGGTGCCAGCGTTTAGGCATGACCCGTTCGATAGCATACATGGCGCCACCCTGAGTATGTCCAAACTGGTCTTTTCCTCTGAACAGCATCGCCGCCGTGCACTCAAAGAATTTTGTATTCATGCCAAAAATGGCAGCGACCCACATCCAGAGAACGACTCCTGGCCCACCCTGAGCGATCGCGATCGCGACGCCAGAGATATTGCCTAGTCCGACTGTCGCAGCGATGGCATTGCAGAAAGTTTTGAAATGTGGAATTTGACCATCGTTTTCGGGCGATTCTTTTTTTCTTAAAAGCTTCAGCGCATGGATAAGCGACCTCAGAGGAGAGAGCCTTGATATCCACGCCAAGTAAATATTCGCTGTGAAGATAAAAATAACTAGCGGGAGCCCCCAGACAAAATCGACGACTGCCTGAAGGATCTCCGTGAAACCCACCTAGAAGTTCACACTCGCGCCGAACTTCAGCGCCGTGTCCGACGCGGAGACGGATTTCACTGGACCGCTAAAGGAAGCCTTCGAGCTCGTGAGCTCAAGCATCCCGTCCAGCGTGATTGCGGAAGAATATTGATATTTCGCGCCCATTTCGACCTGAAGCCATGAGGAGTTCTTGGCTGAGTTCAAAAGGCCACTTTCGTCATTGAATCCAGCAAATGGCATGAACTCCGCGCGCAGAACACCTCGATACTCTCTTCCGACCGGGAAGTTCGTTCCGACGCCCAGGTAAAATCCAGTGTAACCGAATTCTCCGATGCCATCGGGTACACTCACGTCTGGCTTATACACGTGTGTCGCGTAGCCTCCGTAGATGTCGACCTGCGGTCCGTAGAAAAAACCGAGAGGAAGATACTTATACCCACCACCGAACTTGAACGTTCCTCGCTGGTAGTCGCTTGTTTTGTTACTGAGATTTCCGGAGGATTTTTTTAGAGATCCGAGGGCGCGATCAATCTCGAGTTGGCCAAACCAGTTACGCGTGAGCCATGCCTCAAGTCGCCCCTCGAATCCGAGCATGAGTCCGCCAAGTCGACCGGTGTCGCCGCCCGTCGACGCACTTAGAGACGAACTGCTTCCTGTGAGGTAAAAAGATGCGATACCGAGTTTTCCGAAAGAGTCTTTGTTATCCCTTGGGTACCGCAGCTCATCGAGAGTTTTATCTTCTTTAAGCGGTTCGAGTCGAACCCAGTCGCCTGCCTGGAGTTTTCCATCTGACTTATATACCTTCACGACACCGAGCGCCTGGTTGTCGGAAATGCTGAACACCTTGCCGGTGGCGAGAGGCTTGGCATCCCACTCAACGACTTTTTTCAGAAGAGGATGCTTCTTAATTCCTCGCAGTCGACGCACGGTGAAGTCTTGGCCTATTTTAATGGCGTAGCCCTTTCCTGTGTCTAGCGTGATCTGGTCACCAAGAATGCCGGTAATTCTTCCGTCGTAGGGAATGATGCGTCCATAGACCTCAAGCCAATTGCGGATGGTTTGTTCCGTGACCTCGATGTCGTCGTTATCCTGGATTGTTTTTTCAGAGTAGAGAATGTCTTCTCCGTTCGACCCTAGAACGTCGAGCTGAACCTCGAGGCTACCAATCTCTTTCACAAGATTGATTCGAATTATATATCCAACCTTGAGCTTATCGCCTACAACCTTAACCACTTCCGGTGTCTTGAGGTGCTGGTGGAGATTTTCACGATAGCGACTAAAGATTCCGAGGAGCTCTGAATTCGATTGGTACTGGCACCAGGTGTTTTCTTTAAGGTAGGCCTCGACGCTCGCGAAGACCTTCGTACCGAGGGCGCCGCCCAATCCATCGGATATCGGCAGGAGAGCACACCGACGCATCGAATACGTGTCCTGCGCAAACCCCGAAAGACTTACTAACGAAAGAAGCAATATGAGAACTTTCACAGATGTAAATCTCCAGCAACTTGTGGATCATTCTCGTAGAGACGAATGAGCATGCGTGCCTCGTCTAGCTCCTCTGTGAGCTGCCGATTCAACTGCTTGAGGCGCTGAAGCTCAAACTTTAGGGTTACGAGCTCTGCTTCTTTTTTTAAGTCGATGTCATTTGTCGCGGCTGGCGTCCAGATGAGGTATTTCCCTTCAACTTCCTTCCATTTGACTAAATTTGCTTTGATATGACGCCGAATAGTCGATATCGACACTTTTTTGTAGTGTGAGTAGTCAAGAATGGATAACCAGGTCCCTTCCGTGTTGGCCATGAGTCCTCCGTTTTTCTATACTTTATCTTATTGAAGTCCATGAAGGGTGTAAATTTCTGAATGAAGCCGCTTAACCTCGACGAATTTAAAAATAAAAAGATCGCTCTCGTTTTGTCTGGGGGGGTAGTAAAGGCTGCGGCCTGGCACCTGGGCGTAGCCCACGCTCTCGAGGATCTGGGATTCCACCTAAAAAGTAACAAAAACACTCGGGATTTAGTTCAAGAGGCGCATCCACTTGAAATCGGAACCTACGTCGGCTCTTCGGCGGGCGCCATGACCTGTGTGTTTCTGGCGGCAGGCTTCACGCCACAGGACGTAATCCAGTCCACACTTGGGTATAAGAACACGCGACTCAAGGCCATCAGCTACCGGGACATGTTCCACGTTGGACGCCACAAGATTAAGCCGATTCGTGGCGAGTACTCGCAGCGCTTCGAAGAGTTCCCCGTGCTCTTTCGGTCACTCGTGAAGCCCTTCGTCGGATTCTCCGGGTTTTTCACCACTGAGGGGGTGCGACAGTATCTCATCAAGAACGTCCTCGAAGTCGATCGATTTGAGGATTTTGTTCCAGATCTCTTCATCGTCGCAACTCAGCTGGACCACTCACGGAAAGTTATCTTCTCGCGCTACAACTATCCGAACCCTTCGCATGATACGACCTCGCAGTATTATACAGGGACACCGGTTTCGATCGCCGCGGCAGCGAGCATGTCTGTTCCACCATTTTTTGTACCCTATCCTGTAAAAAACCATCTTAACGGCGAGATCGACTACTACATCGACGGCGAGATCCGCGAAACCCTCTCGACGCACGTAGCAGAGGACAACGGCTGTGAGGTCATCATCAGCTCTTGGACCCACACCCCCTACCACTATCATGACGAGATCGGAAGTTTGGTTAACTATGGCCTACCAGCTATTGCTATTCAGTCGATCTACCTAATGATTCAGAAAAAAATTATTACCCACCGCGCGGAGCGGGCCAAGGCAATCGACATTCTCGATACAGTGAACGCATGGATGAAGGCGGAACGCCTACCCGAATCACAGCGTCGGAATCTTATGGCGATTCTCCAGCGGAAGCTAAACGTGAATCCAAGGGTTCGCCTCATCGATATTGCGCCCGACCACAATGACTATAAGCTTTTCTTTGGAAACCACTTTACCCTTAGTCCAAAGACGGCCGGTCACGCCGTAGAAGCGGGCTACAAGAAGACGATGCAGGTCTTAAGCCAGCTGGACAAGTAATGCCTGCCTTTATCCTTCTGTGCCTAGCCTCGTTATTCCTTACGGGTTCGGAACTTCCGCTGCTTAGCGAGGACTCCCGAGTACGACTTACACCGTTCGAGGGGACTCACGGCATCCATGAGGCCCAGGCACTCCTCGATCAAGACCAAGTAGATCTCATCCTCAAAGATCACGAAAGCAAAGTCCCCGCCGATTTCCGCATGACACCTTACTTCGAACCCTTTGTGCGCTTCTGGTTTGGTATTTACACGCGCTACACTTCGGACCACATCATAATCCATGACCGTGACAACCTCGACATCGTTTATTCTGTCATCGATTTTTCTCATGTCGCCAAGAAGCTTAATCGCTTTGAGCGAAGTGCTATTGTACAAACTCTTTCGAAAGAAAAATCTCAGGAGATCGCCCAAACCCTTCGCGAACTCTCTCGCGGGGATTCACACTCACGGTTGTCTCTGTCGGTGCTTAAGGTTTTGCAAGCACATGGTGGCAGCTTACCCATGGATCCCTCGGCTCGCTCCAAAGAACTTCTACGGCGAGCGAATAATTTACGAACGCAAACAGGACAGAGAAATCTGATTGCTCAAGGCGTAGAGCGCATGCTGCCCTTTGATGGCTTCTTCGCCGAGTACTTCCGCGAATTCAACCTCCCCGAGCAACTGATCGCAATCCCCTTCTTGGAATCAAGCTTTAATACGAAGGCAGAGTCGAGGGTCGGAGCGCTGGGCATCTGGCAGTTCATGCCTTTGATTGCGTCCTACTTTATGCCGCGACGATCACCCTGGCTCGACTACAGAAACAATCCTTTCATTTCATCAATCGCAGCGATGCACTTGCTAAAAGAAAACAAGAAGATCCTAGGTTCCTGGGATATGGCCGTTACGGCGTACAACTCCGGAACGAAGCATCTTGTCCTCGCTCGCCGCAAACACGGCGCCAGGACACTGCAGGATGTGTTCGAGAACTACGAGCACAAGCACCATGGGTTCGCCTCCAAGAACTTTTATGCCGAGTTTCTAGCGCTCGTGCACGCCCTGGCTTACCGAGATGAGATCTTTAAGACTAAGAGTCCTGCCCTGAAGACCAACGTCACTTTCGCCATCTCAAAGTGCTCGTTTCTACCCTCTGATCTCCTTAAGAAGAATTTGATTTCCGAATCCACCCTTCGAGAACTTAACCCACACATCACGAACCTAAAGCATCTGCATCCGCGGGGTACGATTCTTGTGACGAACGATACTCTACCCGGTCGCATCTTCAGGCGCGTTAGTCGCCGGGAGGCAGTCGCGCTCCGTCCTCTTGACTGGACTCAGAAGCTCCTAAGGAATCAGAGCTGTTCGACGAGGTAAGTATTTGGTGAGCAGAAGGTAGAGAAGTTACGCTTGCTACCGTCTTGGTACTCGAGGCGTACGTTGATTTTAGCGTTATCAGAGGAGCTGTCGCCGCCCTGGTTTTCTGACATAACAAACAGGCGCCGTGAGTTTTCGCCTAATGATTCATAAAATTGACCATCATCATCAAGAGCAAGGCCGTAGCTCACATGTCCCTGGCCGTGAGATTCCGCAAGTACTTCGTATCTTTTTATGGCGCCGTCCAGGTTGATCTGAACGAGGCAGGCCGATGAATTACCCTGAATGCCAAACTTGCGAATGACTTCACGGATCAGGGGTTCAGATGGGACATCCACATCTTTTGACTTATCCACACCAAGAAAGATTTCCTCATTTTGGTGGCCCAGAGTAATATAGTGCCTCGACCCCAGAAGCAGTGGTGGTGTCCGCAAACGATAAGAGGCTGTGGATAACTTTTCAGCTTTTACACCACTAAACGTAAGCTCGACCTGTTCTCCCGAGATCGAAAGCTCTCTCCTGGAGCGACTTAATAGATCTTCTTCAAACAGATTCAAAACAATGTCACCTGCTTGTGCATAAAGGTTTGGATCGAATGTCACTTCTTCCTCGTAGATATGCACAATCTTTTGGGAGAATTTCCCATCTCCACGCTTGTATGTCACAAGGCGATTGCCGACCTCAACGCCAGCAACCAAGACATACCGATGGTCACCGGCAGACGTGAGTTTAAAGTCCGCGGTGAAGAACTTCTGTGAGTTCTTGAGGCCGTCAAGGTGAACGCTTTCGGTCTCATCGTCGAGCTCAGCCAGAAAAAAACCAAGCGGCTTTTGCCGAGGAGAAACCGCATGCTTTGAAAGAAAGTCTTTCGTAAACACAGGTATCTCAAGCTCCACATTTCCTGCAACAACGGGAACATCCGCATGAGTCGGGACATGGTCTCGGTGAATCAGCTCGAAGCTTCTTGCGCCGGACTCACCGATAACGGACTCACTTATGAGTGCGGCGCCAGAGCCATTGTCTTTGATGATTTGTGCGCTATCGTCGTGAGCACGCAACTCAAAGTTCCGAATCTCTGAGAGCGCGCCATCTACCGACAGCGCGGAAACTTTTGTGCTCGCATTTTGAGCTGCAACGAACCCGACTCTTTGCTCAGGCTTCGCGGCTTCATGAGTACTCACTTCTTCTTTTACCGCTCCAGGAGCTTGAGTACTCACCGTCTTCGGTGAAGGCACCTTCTCTTGAGTATTCACTGCCGCCGTTTGTTTTTTTGCAGGCAGCGACAAGGCGGGCACTGTATATGAGTATGTCTCGAGATCTTCCTCGGACTCACTCATCACCTGAGTAGTCATGCTCTGTTCTTCGGGGCCTTGCTTTGCTTGTTGGGGTGAGTAGTCAGCCCCAGGGACCTCTTGGGCAACCGCAACCGGAGCCTCTTTTTCGTATTCGAAGAACTCTGGCTCAGCGTCCACTTCTGTTGTACTTGCCTGTGTCGTTGTGACCTTGTCTTCAGACTTGGGAGCGGCTTGGATCGGAGTCACCTCTGCTTTGGCGGGTATGGGCACCACTGGAGCATCTGCCACAATAGTTTCGGTGGGAAGCACGAGAGTATCCATTAGCGCCACGAGTGATGATGTCGGCAGCTCGGCAGCTTCGACTTTTGAGATCTCGAGGTCTAGCTCTTTTGGAAGGTCGATGGAACCCTGGATGGCTTTCCACTGACCGTCGGATGGTTCGACCTGCATCTGCCCGGGGGCGAAGACCTCTTCGAGGATGTTGATCTCTTTATCGATTTTTTGAAACGTAGGCCGCGCCTGTCTTGGGAGCCGGCTTGCGGACGCGATCTTCGTCTTCGCCAGTTCGCTGGAGAAGTCCGGCAGTTCGTAGGCGCTGAACTCTGCCGCGTACTGAGCGACCTGGCCAAGTGCCTTCTCTTCGCCCTCAAGGTAGAGGCTCGGGGCAAGAGGCCATTCGACGATCGTCCGCTCGGTGACAAGCGACTGCAGACGCACGCCGACGGCCACTACAAGCAGTAGTGCCATAAGCGAGATCGTAGTCAGCATCCTTGTGACAATTGAGCGCATCGTTGTTTTATTTTACGTGAGATGGGTGCCGGAAGGAACGTCGGCGGCCCCTGCGAGCTGATGATTTTAGGTACTCAGCGTCGATTTTTGACTAGTCACAGGGATGAGTACTCAGCAGGGGCAGAAGGTTGGTCCTATGGGGGCAAAAAAAGGGGCAGCCGAAGCTGCCCCTGTAGGACCACTACTTGAGGTTCGCTACTCGAATGCGAAGCTCTGCTCTTTCGAGCTTTCGGCGGAACTTAATTAGCTCAACGTCAGACAGGCTAGATTCACCCGAGAGACGAGACGTGGCCTTGGCCTTCGCATTCCGTGCGCGCTCCAGGTCGATGTCCTGGGGCTTCTCAGACGTGAATGAGAGGATCGTTACCGCCCCTTCCATGACTCGGCAGAGACCCGCCGTCACCGTGAAGTGGCGCGTCGAACCGTCGGCAACCTTCGCAGTCAGGATCCCCGTACCAAGCTCAGTTAAAATATGAGTGTGGTCCGGGAGAATGTTAATCTCACCGCGAACCGTGGGGACAGTGATGTCAACGGCTTCAAGACCCTTAATCACTGTGCCCTTCGGCGTATACAAATTGAGCTTAAACCCAGCCATGATTATTTCCCTTCGGCCAACTTCTTAGCTTTTTCAAAGACCATGTCGAGGCCACCCACGAGGTAGAACGCCTGCTCCGGCAGGTGGTCGACTTCGCCCGCGAGGATCGCCTTGAACGCCTTAATCGTATCTTCGATCTTCACGAACTGACCGGGGATACCGGTGAACTGTTCAGCGACGAAGAACGGCTGCGACAAGAACTTCTGGACCTTCCGCGCGCGAGCCACGAGCTGCTTATCTTCTTCAGAGAGTTCGTCCATACCCAAGATCGCAATGATGTCTTGCAGCTCTTTGTAGCGCTGGAGGACCGACTGAACCTGACGCGCGATCGTGTAGTGCTCTTTGCCCATGACTTCTTCCGTCAAGATCGTTGACGACGAAGAGAGTGGGTCAACCGCTGGGTAGATACCAAGCTCCGCGATCTGACGTGACAGTTCGGTCGTTGCGTCCAAGTGAGCAAATGTCGTCGCCGGCGCTGGGTCCGTGTAGTCGTCGGCCGGAACGTAGACCGCTTGGATCGACGTAATCGAACCGTCTTTCGTTGAAGTAATACGCTCTTGCATCGCACCCATCTCGGTTCCGAGAGTCGGCTGGTAACCCACCGCTGAAGGGATACGACCGAGGAGCGCAGATACCTCTGAGCCCGCCTGAGTAAAGCGGAAGATGTTATCAACGAAGAAGAGAACGTCTTGCTTCTCTTCGTCGCGGAAGTACTCCGCAACGGAGAGGCCCGTCAAGGCAACGCGTGCACGCGCACCTGGTGGTTCGTTCATCTGACCGAACACAAGTGCTGTTTTGTCGATAACGCCCGAGTCTTTCATCTCGTGGTAAAGGTCGTTACCTTCACGCGTACGCTCACCGACACCCGCGAACACGGAGAAACCACCGTGCTGAGTAGCGATGTTGTTAATGAGTTCCATGATCAAAACGGTCTTACCGACGCCGGCACCACCGAAGAGACCGATCTTTCCGCCCTTGAGGTACGGAGCGAGCAGGTCGATGACCTTAATGCCCGTGAAGAACGGCTCTTTCTTCGTCGACAGGTGCGCGAACTTCGGAGCTGAGCGGTGGATGTTGTAGGACTTCTTCGACTTCACCGGACCAGCTTCGTCGATCGGCTCACCGATGACGTTGATGATTCGGCCGAGGGTCTCGCGGCCCACCGGAGCTTGGATCTGTGCTCCCGTGTCTTTGACTTCCTGGCCACGTGCCAAGCCTTCGGTCGCGTCCATCGCGATACAGCGAACCGTGTTGTTGCCCAAGTGTTGAGCAACCTCAATCACGAGGTTCCCTTCCCCGCCCGGGAGGGTTTTGTTTGTGAGGCGGAGGGCATTGTAGAGTGCGGGGAGCTTGCCGTTGGCAAATTCCACGTCCACAACCGGCCCCATCACTTGTCGGATCACACCAGTGTTTTCCATCGAAGGCTCCTTAACCGTTCAGCGATTCGGCACCGGACACAACCTCTGCAAGTTCGGTTGTAATCTTGGCCTGACGCAGTTTATTCATTTTGAGGGACAATTTACGGATCATTTCTTTACAGTTTTTTGAGGCGTTTTCCATGGCGCTCATGCGGGCACCGTGCTCCGAAGCCACCGCGTCCAAGAGCGCTGTGTATACGGACGTCACGAAGACTTCCGGAACGAGCGTATCGAGGATGCTGCCAGCCGAAGGCTCGTACTTGTAGTCGTACGGGAACTTCGCAGCGAGGTCTTCCTTCTCCTGCTCCGTTACGACGAGCGGAAGGAGCTGCTTCATCTTCGTTTCGAAGGCGATCGCCGAGAGGAACGAGTTATAGAGAACATATACCTTTCCGACCTCACCCGTGGTGAAGAGAGTCGCGAGCTCGTCAGCAACCTTTCGAACTTCTTCGAAGGTTGCGTCCGCTTTCGCGAAGGTAAACGTCTTACCCGCGTTCACTTCTTTGTGAACGAGGTCGCGGGTTTTCTTTCCGATGAAGTAGAACTTGAGCTGCTCGTCTTTCTTTTCCTTGGCCAGGCGCCGAACGGCCTTCGTGACGGAGGAGTTGTAGCTTCCGCAGAGGCCCTTATCGGAGCTGATCACCAAGACGATCGACTGGCGATTCTCGTGGTTTTCGCGGAAGTACACAGACGAGTAGTCTTTGTTCAGAGCCGAGACGGTGCGCACGGTTTGTTCGAGCTCAGTCGCGTACGGGCGCATACCCAAGATACGGACCTGCGCCTTGTTCAACTTAGCCGCGGACACCAGCTTCATGGCTTTGGTGATCTTAAAAGTACCCTTGGTACTTTTGATCCGCTTTTTTAAGTCTTTAATGTTTGCCATGACTTAGTTTCGCCTTAGTGTTTGTAAGCCGCGACGAAGCTCTTGATCGCTTCTACGAGCTTACCTTCGCTCTCTGCGGAGATCGCGTTCTCTTTGCGAATCGTTCCGACGAGGTCTGCGTGCTTAGAGTTCATGAATTCGATGAGCTCTTTTTCAGCTGATTGAATCTTGTCGACTGGAATGACGTCGAAGAGACCCTTAATCGCACCGAAGATAGCGATGACCTGGTTTGTTACTTCGATTGGCTGGTATTGGCCTTGCTTCAACAATTCAACGAGACGTGAGCCTCGCGCGAGCTGGCGCTGGGTGGCTTCATCAAGGTCAGAACCGAACTGAGCAAACGCTGCAAGCTCACGGTACTGAGCAAGATCAAGGCGAAGTGTACCCGCAACTTTCTTCATCGCTTTCGTTTGGGCAGAACCACCCACTCGAGAAACCGAGAGACCAACGTTTACGGCCGGGCGTACGCCCGAGTTAAAGAGATCTGACTCGAGGTAGATCTGACCGTCGGTAATAGAAATGACGTTTGTTGGAATGTACGCAGAAACGTCACCTTCTTGAGTTTCAATGATCGGCAATGCCGTCATGGAACCAGCCCCTAGAGCATCGTTCACCTTACAGGCACGCTCGAGGAGACGAGAGTGGATGTAGAATACGTCACCCGGGAAAGCTTCGCGACCCGGTGGGCGGCGGAGAAGGAGTGACATCTGACGGTAAGCTTGCGCTTGCTTAGTGAGGTCATCATACACGATCAAGGCGTGCTTGCCGTTATCGCGGTAGTACTCACCCATTGTCGCGCCAGTGTACGGTGCGAGGTACTGGAGTGGTGCAGATGACGACGCTGGAGCCGAAACAATAATTGTGTACTCGAGTGCACCGGCTTCAGAAAGTTTCTGATACACCTGACGAACCGTTGACTGCTTCTGGCCGACGGCGACGTAGATACAAATAACGCCCTTGCCCTTCTGGTTGATGATCGTGTCAACCGCGACGGCAGTCTTGCCTGTCTTACGGTCACCGATGATCAGTTCGCGCTGGCCACGGCCAATTGGAATCATTGAGTCGATTGCTTTGATACCAGTCTGAAGTGGCTCGTGAACAGATTTACGCGCGATGATGCCGGGAGCTTTTGTTTCTACTTGGCGGAATTCTTTCGCAACGATGTCGCCGTTTCCGTCGATCGCTTCACCGATCGCGTTTACAACACGACCAAGGAGAGCGTCACCAACTGGAACGGATACGATTTTTTCTGTACGCTTAACAGTTGATCCTTCCTTGATGGCAGAGTCGTCACCAAGAACCGCGATACCGACGTTATTCGTTTCAAGGTTAAGAACCATACCCTTAACGCCACCCTCGAATTCAACAAGCTCACCCGAGAGAACATTCTTAAGACCGAATACGCGCGCAACACCGTCACCGATCGTGAGGACAGTGCCGATTTCGTTCATTTGCAGGCGCGACTCAAAATTCGCGATACGCTCTTTAATGATGCCGGTGATTTCTTCCGGGCGGATGGTCGTTGTCATAGTCTTCCTTCCTTGCGGTTATTCGCTAATAACAGATTGTTTAAACTGGTTAAGTTGGTGGTCCAAAGAAGCGTCGAGCTGGAGGTCTTCGACGGTTACTCGGTAGCCCGCGGTAATGTTCGCATTCTGGGCGTAGGTGAGAGACGGCTCGCGGCCCAGGCGCGACTTCAGAAACGCCTTCATCTGATCAATGAGCTTCGGATCGATCTGGTGCTCGGCGCCCTCGATGACACCCTTGATGAAGCCCTTGCGCTCGTCGTCCATAACGATCATCTCTTTTACGATGAGCGGGAGGAGGCCAATGCGCTTCTCTTCGATGAGGTAGTTCACGCACATCACGAGAAGCTCAGAGAAGCCGGCCTTCTTGGCGACGTCAGCGAAGACAGCTTTCTTCTCGTCACCGGTGAAGACGTCGAGGAAGAGGATGTTTTCGAGGTTGTTGGCCTTGTTGATCATCTCCGTGAGCGAGGTGAACTCGTCGACGAGGAGGACCTTCTTTTCCTCCGCGAGCTGAAGCAACGAAAGAGCGTACGCCTTGGCTACGATGACTTGTTTCATTTAAGCATCTCTCCGAAAATTTTACTCGAGGCTTTCTGCTGGTTGTCTTTGCTTGCGCGGATCGTAGCCTTCGCCTTTTGGATGACCTCGTCGAGGAGGCTCGCGTTGAGGGCGGCGATCATGCCCTTCTTCTCGGCTTCAATCTTCGCGGAGGCGTCGGACTTCAGCTTGAAGGTCTTGTCTTCGATCTCGCGCGCGAAGGACTTCTCAAACGCCTTCACGTCAACTTCCGCCTGGCGGAGGATCTCTTTCACTTCGCTGTCGACGGTCGCCATCTTCTTGTTCTGCGCCTGAAGCATGACCTCAGCTTCCTTCGACTTTAGGCTCGCGCGCTCGAGAGTGTTTTCGATCTCTACGGCCTTGGCGGTGAACATGTCGCTCAGGGGTTTCTTCAGTTTCCAGACGAGGAAGCTCACGAGGATCGCGACGTTCACGAACGGTGCGATGAGGTCGGTAACGCTACCGTGGCCACCGTTCCCGGCGGCGAAGACTAACGGCGAGAGGAGGGCGGCGGACAGTGCGAGGGCGATGTGACTCAACATTTTTAAACCTTAGTTCAAAATTTTATTCACGAGGTCGCCGGCGAGTCCGTCGACGTCTCCCATGAACTTGCTGCGATTTTGTTGGATCTCTTTCTCGAAGTTCTGGCGAGACTCTTCAACGAACTGGTTGATCTCGCGTTCAGTTTTCTTGTAGTTCTCACCGAGGTTCTTTTGAATCTCTTGCTTCTTTTGGCTGAGGATTGCCATGGCCTCTTTGTTGGCGCCATCGATCTTAACTTTGTAATCCTTCGCGAGCTTGTTCACGTTTTCGAGCGTCTTGTCGGCGCTGCTCTCGGGTTTGATCGTTTTGTTTTCGCGATTCTCGAGGACGAACTGCAGGTGATTGAGGAACACGAACTTTGCGATGATGAAGATCACAAACACGAGGATGAATTGTGGCAGGAGAGATGAATCAACACCCAGCTGGGTGAAAATGGCTTTTACGGTATCCATATTGACGGGTCCCGGAGTTGGTTAATTAGCTGTAATTAAATAGACGTGGATGGAGTTATCGTCAAGAAAGTTATTTCTTCTCTTTCATCTTAGTCACCCCGTGGAAGATGACTCCTTCTTCGACAACTAGCGAGGGAGCGATGACGGTTCCTTCGAACCTTGCGGGGCGGCGAATCTCGACCCGTGAAGAGGCTTTTACGTTGCCCTTCACAGAGCCGGAAATGATGACGACGTTCGCATTAATGTCTGCGTTGATCACAGCGCCTTCGGAGATGATAAGTGTGTCATTGGAAAACACCGAGCCGTTAACGACTCCGGCGATCCTTACGACTCCGCTAAACGAGAGGTTTCCCTCGAATTTACAGCCCTCTTCAATGATGGCGCAGATCTCACTTCTTTTTGACACGGATACCCTATTTCATCAGGTAGCTGAAGACATCATTGAACTCAGCTTCGTTGCTGAATTTGATTGTAATCGAACCAGCGCCGTTTTTCTTACCTTTTATAGCAAAATGAAAGCCCGTTTTCTTTTCCAGCCGCTCGCGCAGCTGAGTATAACGCTCAACCATGAAGTCCTTGCCCTCTTTGGCCTTGGGAGACTTCTTGCTCGTTTTCACAAGTTCTTCCAGCTCGCGC
>JBKHVY010000022.1:0-18845 GCA_046569805.1 Bacteriovoracia bacterium
ACGCGCGCGATGACTCGCTCGGCGGTGGCCCGCTGCTCGTGCGAGTGGAAGAAGATCACCGAGCGGTACTGGGTCCCGACGTCGTTACCCTGCTGGTTCTTCGTCGTCGGATCGTGCATGCGGAAGAACCACTCGAGGAGCGTCTCGTACTTGAGCCTCGTCGGATCGAACTCGATCTTCACCGACTCGGCGTGGCCAGTCTGGCCGGTCTTCACGTGCAGGTACGTCGCGCGCTCGGTGGCGCCGCCGGTGTAGCCCACCTGCGTGCTGAGGACGCCGGGAATCTCGCGGATGATTTCTTCCATGCCCCAGAAGCATCCGCCGGCAAGGGTTGCAGTTTCAGTTTTCACTCGGGCCTCCACGGAAGTCATAAAAAGTGCCAGTGCAGTCAGAAGAAGTGGGCGCATACGTTAATCCCTTTTCTAGGGGTAACGTAGCACGGACGCCACTTGTGACAAAGCCCTGTCTAACTGTTTGTAAATAGAGCGCCGGCGCCCATAGATAAAACCTATGCCGTCATAGAAATCAAAGATTGGCCCGCGCCGCCGGTTTCGCCGATGATGAGGAAGTGATTAACCACAAAACCTTTAAGGAGAATCTATGCTGACTCTTATCAACACAAAAGTTCCCGACTTCAAAGTCCAGGCCTACCACAACAACGATTTCAAGACCGTGACTCAAGAGGATTTGAAGGGCAAGTGGGCCATCTTCTTCTTCTACCCAGCGGACTTCACCTTCGTGTGCCCGACCGAGCTCGTCGACGTCGCCGAGAAGTACGAAGAGTTCAAGAAGATGGGTGTCGAAGTGTACTCCGTTTCAACCGATACACACTTCACACACAAAGCTTGGCACGACACCTCCGACTCGATCAAGAAGATCAGTTACCCGATGCTCGCGGACCCCACAGGGCACCTCTCACGTGCCTTCGGCGTGCACATCGAAGAAGAGGGTCTTGCTTACCGCGGAACTTTCCTCGTCGACCCAGACGGCAAGATCAAGATGGCCGAGATCAACGACAACGGCATCGGCCGCAACGCCGACGAGCTCCTGCGCAAGGTCCAGGCAGCACAGTTCATTCGCAAGAACCCGGCCGAAGTGTGTCCTGCGAAGTGGAAGCCAGGCTCAAGCACGCTGAAGCCCGGACTTGATCTTGTTGGAAAAATCTAAAGCGCCGTCATTTAAAAACAGCGCGGTTCGAGAGAGGAGGATTTATGATTGACCAGGACTTAAAAGAGCAGCTCAAGGCGGTGTTTCAAAAACTCGAGACGGAGATAACCCTGGTGGTTAATACTTCGACGCACGAGAAGCAAGAGGAACTCTTGAGGATGCTCCAGGACCTGACCGAGTGCTCAGCGCACATCCGTGTGCGACAGGAGACGCAGGTTACGGCGTACCCGCAGTTTCACCTGGAGCACAAAGGTGTGGACACGGGCATTCGCTTCAACGGCATTCCTGGCGGCCATGAGTTCACTTCTCTCGTCCTCGCGATCTTGAACGCCGACGGCAAGGGCAAGTTGCCTGACGCTGGAATCCTCGAGCGCATGGCGAACCTCCAGGGCCCGATCGAGCTTGAGACCTATGTGTCTCTGAGTTGTGAGAACTGCCCAGAGGTGATCCAGGCCCTGAACCTCATGGCACTGACGCATAAGGAATTTCGTCACACCATGATCGACGGTGAGTTCGTGCAAGAGGACATTCAGCGTCTTGGCATCCAAGGTGTACCAAGTGTCATTCACCAAGGGAAACTTGTGCACTCCGGGAAGGCGAGTCTAATTGAGCTTCTCACGAAGCTGGAAGAGCACTTCGGAAAGAAGGAAGCGCAGGCGCGGGACCTCGGAACCTTCGACGTGGTGGTGCTGGGCTCCGGTCCCGCGGGCGCCTCGGCGGCGATCTACAGTGCCCGCAAGGGCCTCAAGACCGCGATCATCGCCGAGAAGGTCGGAGGCCAGGTGCAAGACACCAAGGGCATCGAGAACCTCATCTCCCAGAAGTACACCGAGGGCCCGAAGCTCGCGGCGGAGCTCATGGGACACATGCGCGACTATCCCATCGAGATCCTCGAGCACCGGCGGGTGAAGACGATCGAGAAGGGAGCGACGAGCTTCATCGAGCTCGAGAGCGGTGAAAAGCTTCAAGCGAAGTCCCTCATCGTGGCCACGGGTGCGAAGTGGCGAAACCTGAATATTCCGGGAGAAAAAGAATACCTGGGTCGCGGCGTCGCCTATTGTCCCCACTGCGACGGGCCTTACTTTAAAGGTAAAGACATCGCTGTCGTGGGCGGGGGGAACTCGGGCGTGGAAGCGGCGATCGATCTTGCCGGAATCGTAAAATCGGTGACACTCGTCGAGTTCGCTGGGACGCTCAAGGCCGATCAGGTGCTGGTCGAAAAGCTCAAGTCGCTGCCCAACGTGAAAATCCTCGTCAACGCGCGCACCACACAGGTCGAAGGTGATGCAACTGGCGTCACGGCCCTCGTCTATGAGGACCGTGAAAGTGGAGAAATTCGCCAGGTGGCGGTGAGCGGGATTTTCGTACAGATCGGTCTCGTGCCGAACAGCAGCTTCCTCAAAGACGTGGTGGAACTTAATAAGTTCGGCGAAGTGGTGATCGATGCCAAGTGCCGCACCAGTGCCCCGGGTATATATGCCGCCGGTGACGTCACGACCGTACCCTTTAAGCAGATCATCATCGCCATGGGTGAGGGTGCGAAGGCTGGCCTCACCTCATTCGAAGAACTGATGATGAAGGCCTAAGCGAGATTCCAGTCGATGGGTGCCATGCCCTTCGACTGGAGGTAGGCGTTGGTCTGCGAGAAGGGCTTCGAGCCGAAGAACCCGCGGTAGCTCGAGAGCGGTGAGGGATGCACCGACTTAAGTACCATGTGTCGCGTGCGATCAACCTTCTCCGCTTTCTTCTGGGCCGGAGCCCCCCACAGAATAAACACCAGGTGCTCTTTCTTGGTGTTTAGCACATCGATCACATGATCGGTGAAGAGCTCCCAGCCCCGGGCCTGGTGGCTTGCGGCCTTACCGTGTTCAACCGTGAGCACGGTATTTAGGAGGAGAACTCCTTGTTCGGCCCAGCGGGTGAGGTCCCCGTGAGTTGGCGTATCCACGCTCACATCACTTTTAAGTTCCTTGAAGATATTCACCAGCGAGGGCGGAAGCTTCACGCCGCGCTTGACCGAAAAACTTAGGCCATGGGCCTGGCCCTCACCGTGGTAGGGATCTTGGCCCAGTATCACCACTTTCACCCGCTCGAAGGGACAAGCGGCAAAGGCACGAAACACGTCAGTCGCTGCGGGATAAATGGTCTTAGATTTGCGCTCCTGTTCTACGAATTGAAGGCATTCCTGTACGCGCGGCAGCGCCAGGGCCTCTGAAAGATGTGGCATCCAAGACGGGTCTAAGCTCATGGCCTAAAATACCTTGTCCCTCGAAGCGCGGTCAATGTAGCATCTAAGCTATGCGTTACGTCATTGCCGACATCGAGGCCACGGGATTGGAAGCGGACCGGCAGATGATCGAGCTCGCTCTCATCACTTTTGAGAACGGCAAGGTGACGGACGTGTTCGAAACACTGCTCAATCCACTGGTTCCGGTCTCGAAGTTCATTACCGACTTCACACTGATTAATCCTCGTCAGATCGAGAACGCCCCGAAGTTCTACGAGGTCGCCGAACGCGTGCAACTCAGACTCGAGGGGGCGGTGTTCGTGTCCCATAAAGTCGAGTTCGATTGGCCCATGTTGCGTGACGCTTTCGAACAGATGGGGCGCCCCCTGAAGTGCAAGACGCTCTGTACGCTCAAGCTTTCGCAAGAACTGGTGCCGGGGCTCAAGAGCTACGCGCTCGAGGATCTGTGCAAGTTCTTCCACGTGAAGATGAAGGAGCGCCACCGCGCTCTTCCGGATGCGCTGGCGACACTTGAACTTTTTAAGGAACTCAAAAGTCTTGCCGCGGGAAAGGGCACAAGTGGTCCCCGCTATCTGCCTCACCACGAGAGTCAGCTAAAAAAACTTCCGCGCCGCGC
The DNA here is from genome assembly GCA_046569805.1 of Bacteriovoracia bacterium. Taxonomy (GTDB): domain Bacteria; phylum Bdellovibrionota; class Bacteriovoracia; order Bacteriovoracales; family Bacteriovoracaceae; genus UBA6144. The sequence continues at coordinate 4,032 of JBKHVY010000022.1, forward strand.
GGGTGTGCTCTACTGTAAAGACGCTAAGGGCATCGCTTTTCATATCGAGGCCACCGGTGACTTATCCGAAACCGCACTCAAGCTCTTTGCGGTTCGGCCTGAGGCGCGAGATCTCCTCACGCGGTGTGAGGAAATTCACTTCGAAGTGACGGGATCTGAGCTCATCGCTCAGTTCAAGAAAGCGCGCTTCGTGCCGGTGCGCTGGCAATGGATGGTGCGCGTGAGTGAGATCAACGGTGAGAAGTACTTCCAGCTCGCCGAGTTCAAGGCCCAGGACGCGATCTGGGTGTTTCAGACGCGCCAGGAAGCCGCCAAAGCACTCCGAGACTTAAACAAGAAGCTCCCCAAGGAAGAGTTCGCCTGGCGCGAGGGTGGAAAAACTAAGCAAGAGATCATCGAACATAACCGAGTCATCGACGACATTGTGCGAGAGGCGAGTTTCCCCTGTGAGAATCTTCTGTTCTGGGGCCCGGGACCCACGCCGGAGTTGTGGTCGTACGTGCTGGTGCGCCAGGGGCGCCTGTGGGGCCACGGCACCGACCCCCGCCACCCAGATCAAGTGATCCTTGACCCGGAGAGTGCCGTCACTCGAAAACAAGATAAAAACCTCGAACTCTTGGCCATTCGCTACCTGCGCGAGCACCGGCAGAAGCGACACAAGGTCGAGGCCTGGCGCGAACTCAAAGGTACCCCATGATGATCCTTCTTCTCCTCACGCAGCTCTGGGCCGCGGATTGTCCGCATGGCTCTGATCGCTTCAACTGCGTCGAGTTCGTCCGTGCCATCGACGGTGACACCATCGTGGTCGACATCCCGGGGGTGCACTCGTATTTTGGCAGCAAAGCACAAGTTCGTTTGTACGGCGTAGACACACCGGAGTCGAAGTCGAAGGATCCCTGCGAGGTGAAGCTCGCGCGGATTGCAAAAAAGCTCGTGGAGTCGAATCTCACGCACGCCAAACGCGTGGATCTGAAGCTTGTGGCGAACAAGAAAGGTAACATGCGGAAAGAGAAATACGGAAGGATCCTCGCAGACATAATCTTCGACGGAAAAGAATTATCTTCCTCCCTACTAGCTCAGGGGCTTGCGGTGAGGTATGAAGGCAAAACAAAACAACGAACCAACTGGTGCCAGCTCGGTGCCAAGTACCTAAAGTAGGGCGCATGGACACAAAACATTTTATCTCCACTAAACGCTTCAACGGTTTTCCGTGTACCCATCGTCAGTGGCGTGCCGAATCTCACTGTCGCTTCGTGCACGGCTACTCGCGGGATTTCTACTTCGAGTTCGCCTGCAAAGAGCGCACGGTGGAGGGATGGGTGGTTGATTTCGGCGGCCTGAAGGAGTTAAAGAAACTTCTCGAAGACACGTTTGATCATACGTTTCTGGCCGCCCAGGACGATCCAGAGCTTTCTATTTGGCAAGACCTCGATCGTCGCGGAGTCATTCAGCTGCGCGTACTTCCGAACCCCAGCATGGAGGGTACAGCAGTGTGGGCGTATGAGAAGGCCAACGAGATCGTTCAGCGCACCACCAAGGGTCGTGCCTGGGTGACGCTGGTCGAGGTCCGCGAAAACGAAAAGAACTCGGCGAAGTTCGTTCCTTAATCCTTTGCCCCCCAGGCCTCTGCGAGTTTGGTGAGCGTCACGCCGTGCTCCTGCAGCACGAAGGTGGGAGAGTTCAGGGCACACAGCGACTCTCGGAAACCTTCATCAACGCCTAGAGCGGTGGTGAGTTTGTTTGAGAAGAGCTCGAGGGTCGCCGGGGCATCGGACATGTGGAGGATGGCCTTGAAGCATTTCCACAGGTGCAGCGGATGTGCGTTCATGTCGGCCATGAGGTACTCGAGCTGCCCCGGGAAATTTTCGAACTTCAGCCAGTGATCAAGCACGCCGTCCGAATGGAGCTTGTGGATCTGGCGGTAGAAGCCGACCTGGCCTTGTCTCATGCTGTTGTGGTGGAAGAAGTGATCGGCGTGGATCAAGTCGTGATAGGCAAAGCTCAAAGGATCGCGCTCTCCGAGGATAAGTTTTCCGAGCTGCTTCTCCTGGTGAAACAGGGTGACACAGCGGCGCCCGTCGATCTGTTGCGCGAGGACTTCAGCGACACTGGGGATGCGATCCATCAGTACTAAGGGATAGCTTCCGGCGTGCCAATGGAGGAGCGCCCGGTGCACCGGTTCCGGCGTAGCACGGAAAGCGCGGTGATTGAGAAGCTCGCCCAGTGTGGGGTAGCGCTCGAGCATACGTCGCTCGTCTTCACTCCAGCTGAAGGAGGGAAGCTGAGCAAGCTCCACGGGCCAATCGATGCTCGTCAGGCGATCGCGCCGGTGGGCACCCCACCATCCGTGCGGATGGCGCGTGCGCAGATAGGTCAGGCACCACAGAGCACCGTAGAGCGCGGGATCCGTTGCGCTGAGGGGAGCAAGTGCCGCAAACGGTTCCACTAACCGTTTGGCCTCGAGAGGGAGCTCGTCTGCCGGCACGAGCAGTTTTTTGAATTTTCCTTGGCGCAGGGAGCGCGGATTCTCTGACATCGACCAAGATTATCGCAAGGGAAAGAGGATGTCTCGCGCGGCGACGATGGTCTGACGGTAGGCTTCGACGGTGTCACTGATGGGATCGGCGTAGCCTCCCCCCGCACAGGTTACGACCGGGATCTGGCGGGCGCGTGCCCATTCAAAAACGCGACGGTCGCGCCGACGTACACCTTCGAGACTCAGGGCAAAGCTTCCGAGTTTGTCAGTTTTTAGAACGTCCACTCCGGCCTGATAAAATAAGATGTCGGTTTTCTGCGGGATTCTTTCGAGAGTCTCCTCGAGGACCGCGAGGTACGTCGAATCATCCGTGTCCGGGGCGAGGGTCACGTCGAGGTGCGAGGGGACCTTTCGGAAGGGGTAGTTCTTTTCTCCGTGGAGCGAGCACACGAAGACGTCCGAGCGGCTTCCGAGGATGCTGCTGTTGCCGTTGCCCTGGTGCACGTCCAGATCCAGCACCAGCGCGTGCTGAATTTTCCGTTTCGCCAGAAGCGTCAGGATCGCTACTGCGAAATCGTTGAAGACGCAGTAGCCCTCGCCGTGGCTCCGATGCGCGTGGTGCGTACCGCCCGCTAAAAGGCCGGAGTAGCCGTGCACGAGAGCTTCCTCCGAGGCCTTGATGAGGCCCCCGGCGCCCGAGGCCGAGCGCAGGTAGAGCTCCTGCGACCAGGGAAGACCGATCGGTCGAATCTCTTTTTCCGCGAGGGTTCCGGCCTTGAAGCCACGCACGTAGCGCTCGTCGTGGGCACGGAACAGATCCTCGAGACTCGCCTCAGGACCCGGCACGAGCTGGCCCGGGTGGACCACACCCGATTCGAGCAGTGCCTCCCGAAGGCGCCGGTACTTTTCATTGGGGAAGCGATGCCCGGGCGGCAGCGGCAGCTCGATGTGGTCAGTGTAATAGAGTTTGATCCGTGACCAATCCATGCAGGCATTATAAGCTAAGTTCTATGGCCCCACACTACCGAACAAAGATTGAACAGCGCTTGCTGGCGGAGAAAGTTTTCGTCATGGAGACGATCTTCGATCTCGACGAGGCGATCGAAGAGTTGTGCGAGACCTTAGGGGAACATCCCAATCCCTTCGCGGAGGATCTGTGCCCGTACTACGGCGTGCTGTGGCCCGCGGCCGAAGGATTGGCGCAGTTCCTCGTCGAGCGCGCGGCACAGTTGCGCGGAAAGAAGATCGTCGAAGTGGGCTGCGGGCTCGCGTTTCCGAGTCTCGTCGGGACGCACCTTGGTGGGAATATCCTTGCAACTGATTTCCATGAAGACGTGCCGAACTTCCTCGCACGCAACGAGCGCCACAACTCGCTCTCTGTGCCTTACCAGCGCTTCAACTGGCGCGACAGCGTCGAGCGCATTGGGAAGTTTGACATCGTCATGGGGTCGGACGTGCTCTACGAACCGAAGCATCCGAGTGATGTCGCGGATGGGTTCGAACGTTTATTGGCTCCGGGTGGTGAAGTGTGGTTGGCAGATCCAGGACGTGGCTACTTGCAGCGCTTTATTGATGAGATGACGAAGAAGGGGTTCAAGCATGAACTCGAACCCCAGATCGTAGGCCCCTTTGAGATCTTCGTTTTCCGATTCTTTCGTTAGTACTTCACGCCGCAGCCGTAGGCCTTGGTCGACGCTTCTGTGACGGGCTTCCCGGCAAGAGTGGCATCGAGCGCCTGGGCGACGTAGTTCTTCGACTTCGCGATGTCGGCCGCGTCGGCGGAGGCGATGCTGTCGATGGCACCTTGGTACACCAGCACCCCGGCCGCGTTGATGACATACATGTGCGGAGTCACCTTAGCTTCAAACGCGCGACCGACGTCGCCTTTGGGATCGAGCAGGATCTCGCTGGCGTTTGATTGGTACTTCTTCGCTTCCGCCAGCGCTTCCGGCGCGGTCACGTAACCTTGCTTGCCTTCGGCCGACGAGATAACAGAGAGCCACACGACGCCTTGATCGCGGTACTTCTTCTGTAGCGCCTGCATGTTGTTCGAGTCGTAGTGCTTGCGGACGAAGGGGCAGCCGTGGTTGAGCCACTCGAGGACGACGGTCTTGCCCTTGAAGCTCGAAAGCGATACTTTTTTTCCACTGGCGCTCGTGAGCGTGAACTCCGGGGCCGGTTTGCCGATGTCGACGGCGAAGGCGCTAGCGGTCAGTGACAAGAGCAGGGCAGCGAGGATTTTCATGTTCGACTCCTTTAATGAGAACTTGCAGACTCATGTCCGTGAGCCCAACGGTGAGAAAGCACCACAGCTCTTCTTCTTCGCGAGCGGTGAAGCCGATGTCTCGAGGTAAATCTTCCGCCATCGAAGCCAAGCGCGCTAGCTGTCTCAGGGGATCTCGGTCCACTGTCAAGGCCGTGTCTGAGTCGTAGCCCGCGACGACGTCGCGCCAGACGAATTCCATCAGACTTCGCTCGGGCGCGTCGTAGAACTCGATCACCTGCCAGAGCGTTTTAAACACACCGTTGTGCATGTAGGGACCAGTCACGGCGATGTTTCGCAAGGGCGAGACCCGGAACTTGTAACGATCCTCTTCGAGGCCCGTGACGTCCATGCGGCCTAGATCATCCGGGCCCACAGGCCCCAGGTGAGGAGTGCCGACCCCGTCGAAGTCAAACGCCGAGAGCTGCTCACCATTGTGGCAGCTCGCGCACTGGCCTTTGCCGAAGAACACCAGCGCCCCGGCCTTCATTTCATCAGTGAGTGCAGACGCGTCGCCCTTGAGGTAGCGATCCCAGGGAGTGTCTGCGGACCAGAAGGCATGGCGCTGAAATTCCCCCAGTGCATTGGCGACGTGGCCAATGTTCAACTCTGTCTCACCGAAAGCTTCGCGGAACAGAGCTCGATACGTTTCTGCCACTGGGCCTGAGAAAAGACGCTCGAGGACGTTGGCCCAGGCCGCCTCACGCGACAAAAGTGAGTCGCGCCCTAGCATTTCCTCGGGTGAAGCGATGGGAAAGAGCGCCTGCATCGCAAGCAATGAATCGACGGTGCGCGCGATGCTTTCGAGTCGCGGGGAAGCCCCATTGAGGCCCGGCTCAGGAGTGACCCAGAAGCCGTGCTCGTCTTTTGAAAGTCGCCCGTCCCAGAACAAGTGCGAAGCGGAGGCGAGACCTAAGTTATAGAGCGGCGGAGAGTTGCGCTGTAAAAGTGGCGCCCCGTTTTGACGTCGGCGCATGCCGTGGCCTGAAGCCCCTTCGCCAACACCTAAGGGAAGTGCGTCGCCCGTGCCCCAGCGGGGAGTGTGGCAATCGAGGCAAGAGATGTTACCCTTGCCGGAGAGCTGACGATCACTAAACAGGCGAGCGCCCAGGCGGTAGAGGGCCTCGCGGCGCGGGGCCGGTTTGGAGAGAGGTGCGACTTCGAATTCACGAATGTAGTTTCGAAGAGTCGCATCAGAGTTGGCGAAAGCAGAAAGGCAGAGCCAAAGAAAAAGCATAGGACCTCATTGTTTGAGTTTTCATGCTATGTTTGGCATATCAAACTGTCTACAACAGGTCCCAATTTAGCCCCGCGTAAACTGAGCGACCTTGCGTCGGGCCCCAGACCGGAGCCGCGAGGGCAACTAAGATTAGCGCGCGATGAGGTTGAAGCATTGGACCGAATCGAAGTGCGAGCCGTGGATAAAGCGGACGGCGTAGTCTTTCGGTGAAGAGAGACCGCGCGTCCCCGGGTTCACGAAGAGATTAATGGTGTCGCGACCGTTGAGACCCGTGCCGGTGAGGAGATCCGCCCGGGCACCTGGGGCGACGGTGAAGTCGAGCTCTTCGCTGCGGCCACCGCCGTGAGAGTAGTCGCGGAACTCGACCAAGACGTCGGCGCGGAAGTTCGCAGGGTCCTCGACGTTCCCGGCGAAGTAGGTTTGTTTCACGTAGAGAAAGCAATCGGTGTTACGGCCGCGTTGCTTACCGACGAAAGTGGCGTCGGCGAGGGCGCTGAAGGAGAGGAGCAAGAGAGCAGTGGCGATGAGACGCATGGTTAAACTCCTTTAAGGGTTGTTGATGGAGATTAAATATCACTCATTTTGCTAAATGCAAATGGTTTGCAACAAGTTTCGCAAAGCGCTCAAGCTTTCACAAAAATGGCAAACCCTCGACGTCTTCAAGTTATCTGAATTACGTCTCACTGCCGCGAAAATGTCTCGCTTCCCTGGGCCTCGTCGTAAGAAGGGGAGTGCTAAGTATCAGCTCATTCAGGTCTTTGAATTTCCGATAAGGAGAGGGTCTATCCTGGTCTTCATCGGAGTGCGTATGCAGTCTCTCATTTCTCTGTTCGTTCTTCTTCTCCTCGGCGTGGGCTGTGCCCAGAAAAGCTCGAAAGTGAGTTTGAAGCTCACGAGTTCCTTCGCCTTCGGCGGCGCGAACCTCGCGAGCTATTCTCAGGGCGGTCTCATGGTGTGGGGCATGAGCGGAGACGGGCGAAGTTTTGCGAAAGTCATGAACGATACCGATGCGCTCCAGCTCGAGCTTCCGAACGGCGTCTGGGAGTTCTACGCCATGGCCTGGCAGAACACAAACAACCAGGCCCTCGATGGCACGACGGCCCTTCGCTGTGCCAAGAGTCCGATCACAAAGCTCGATGGCGTCGCCGCGAGTCCCGTCTTGAACCTCACGCAAACGGATTGTGACATTCCGATGTTCAGAGGCCGTGCCACCACTCTTGGGAGCTCACAGCTCCAGCTGCGTTTTTGTGAAGCCGTCGAGCTCGTGAACGGAAGTTCCAATCTTTGTACGAACGACCGCACGCAAACGGCGCGCGTGAGCGACAAGGCCCCCGTCATGTCCGTGCGCGTGCGACTTGCGGAGTATTCGCAGAACCTCCCACCGATGCCAGGCCCGGGTCTTACACGGTGTATTCCCATGCCGAGTTCTCTCTCCGGTGATGCGGTGATTGCGAACAAGCAGCTGATCATTCCCGGCGGTAACCCTGATCGTGTCGCTGCTTCGCCCTTCCGCCTTGAGCTCGAACTCTTCTACGACTCTACCGATTGCACCTCATCGCTTCCGCCGACGCTAATCCGCTTGAACAATGGTGCGGTCACCGATGTCCCCGGAAAGAAATACCTTCCGGGTGTCGGGACGGGCCACATGCTGTCGCTGGCCGTGCCGGATGTGGCCGTGTGCCGTGACCGTGGTCAGCTCGCGCCGTTTGCCGGTGGCGATGGCACCGTAAATTTCCCGCATCTCATTTGCTCGGGTGACCAGCTCATGAACATCCACGACGACCCAAGCTTTCTCTCGCGCTCGTATCGCCTGAGCACGGACGTGGACCTCAACGTCTTTGCCCAGGGCTTCATCGATCCCGCGCGCCTTCCGGCAAACTCGCAGTGCTGGAACTTCGGCATGAACTGGCAGCCTCTGGGCGCAAGTTTCGCGGCACCACCGGCGTGTACCTATACTCCGGGTCAATTCCTCGGAAGTTTTGATGGGACCGGACATAGTATTTCGAACCTGCGCATGCGGCTCGAGCAGAACTCTCAGGTGGGCTTCATTGGCCAGTGGACTCCACTTTTCTCCGAAAGCTTCATCCGCGATCTGAAGTTCGACGGCGCAGAGGTCTCTGGACTCTCTCAGGTCGGGGTGGTCGTGGGGGCCAAGCCCAACGCGACCTTCGCCACGATCTCAAACATTAACATCGTCAACATGGACCTCGAGACACGCTCGAACGCCATCGCCCAGGCCGGTGGCGTCATCGGAGCGGGCTTCCGTACCGATCTGCGGGACATCTTGGTTGAGCAGTCCGAGATGCACGTTCAGGGCTCGGAAATCGGGGGCGTCTTCGGAAGCCTGGAAGACAGTCGGCGCATCGAACGGCTGCACTCGCGCGTCAACATCTACCCGCAGTACGTTGGGGCCCTGACGAACGGCATCGGCGGCGTCGGCGGCGACTTCAAATCGACGATCACGGAAGTCAACGGCGTGCACACTCTTTCCCATGAAGGCGTCATCGTCGCCAATGGCTACCGCATTGGCGGGATCTTTGGCCTCATCTACAACCACCCAGCGGCGACGCAGATCCGAAACATCTACGCCAACTCCGTCATTAGTTCAGCACAGCCAGTGAACAGCGAGGTCGGTGGGGTCTTCGGCTACTGGAACACGACGGCGCAGCTCTCGAACGTACTTTTCACGGGCATGATTAGTGACAAGTGCACTACACCATGTAGCCGAGGCCTTATTTCTGGGAACACGCTGAATCCCTCGAGCAGCGCACAGAACCTCTTTGCTCAGTCTCAGAACGCGCTCGTTGCGGATGGGACCGGCGATAACATCGGTGCCGCCCCGGTGATCGTTACGGAAGCGCAGCTCCACGACGCCGCTTTTGAGAGCTCGATCTTCAACGCCGCTCCGTTCGTCCACCGCCAGAACGACCAGCCGCGCTTCCTCTCCGAGCGCCACATCTGCTCCGCGGATCCGATCGACGGCGTGAGTCCGCGCGACTCGCTCGCCATCCAGGCCACGCGCCGAGGCGGGGACCTGAACCCCATGGTCATCTGCCGCCGCCAGCAGTGGAGTGAACTCAACGCCCTTACGGCCAGTGCCACGGCACCGAAGCGCGTGCTCATCGCCGCGCCGATTAGCCTCGCCGGCACCTACACGCCGATCACGATTCCTCCGCACGTCACCGTCGACGGGAAGCAAGGATCGATCTACGGCTACAGTGCCACTGGTGGCGCGGCCGGTGGAACCCACCGTGCGCCGATTGTTGCTAATAATGGCACCCTGTTGAACCTTCTCGCGGCGAACATGAACGTCGAAATGAACACTGCGGGGCCAGGGTCTTCCGTTGCGGGGATCGTGAGCTTCAACATCGGAACCCTTCGGGATGTTGCCTTCGTCGGTGGGAAAGTCCTATCGACTGACACGACAGGAAACACCGCCATCGCTGGTGCAGTCTTTCAAAACTCCGGGATGATGGATCGTGTCCAGTTCCACGGCGAGGTCCACGGGGCGAAGAACATCGCCGGGCTCGTGCACACGAACTCCGGAACGGTGTTCGAGTCCATCGCGGGCGGGACCCTGGGCATCGTGCAAACCGTCACGAGCAGCGTGGGTGGCTTCGTGCACACCAACCTTGGGGAAGGGAGAGTTCGACGAGGACGGCTCGAGAGTAAGCTCGTGAACTACGTCAATTCCCTCGAAGAAGCGGGCCAGTTCGTGCACACGAACGCGGGGGAGATCTCAAACGCCGAGGTCTCAAGCGAAACCCGCTGGGAAGTAAAATTCGCGAGCATCGCCAACGCCTCGTTCGCCTACAACAACTCCGGGACGATCCAGCGCGTGGCGCACAAAGGGCTTTTCTTGAACGTCGACCCTGCGTACGCGGCGACGCCGACGGCGGCCTCCGGTAAACCGATCTACCTCGGCGTGGGGTCGGCCCAAGGCGTGACGGGTGTGACCGTCATGGGCAACATGGTGCTTATGGGTAACGGCGGCTCGATGAGCTGTGCCGGATCCACGCTTTCGACGTCTCTTTCCCCAACTGCGGCGTCTGTGTACGACTTCGGGAGTGCCTGGTGGGGCGCCGACATCGGAACCACGAAGCACCTCTGGGTCATCGCCCAGAACGATGGCCAGTATCGGATGGCGAAGATCACAGACGTCTTTAACTCTGTTTCGCCGAGCTTCAGTTTCGGACTAGATCGAGCTTGTACGGAGCTCGGAGACCTCGCAGCAGCTAACAGTTTGATGCTCATTAACGGCTACTCCACGAACCTTCCGGCCCTCGTCGGTAACACGACCGCGTTTCCGTTCAATGGTCTCATTTACGGCCAAGACCTTCCGGTCACGACGGCCTATAACAACAGTGTCTGGGCGGGTGAGTTCTACGATCTCGAGGTGGAAGCGGATCGGCAGGCGGTGGTACAGTACTACTTCCAAGTCTTGCAGGGCTCGAAGCTTCCCTCGCCGCGAGCGTGGGAGTTCGCACCGGACTACGGTATGGAGCTCTTAGGAGCGAGGTAAGTAAGTCGGGCGTGAGAATCGCTCCCACGCCCTTCGAGATCTTAAAGAAACTGCTTGAGGTTGTTCTTCGAGACCTCTTCGACTTCTTTGTGGAGCGAGTTGCCGTGGCTGTCCATGGTGACCACCACGGGGAACTTATCCACGGTCATCTCCCAGATCGCTTCGGGAGAGCCGAACTCCTGGAGGTAGACGTTGTCCACCGAGGTGATGCGCTCGGCGAGGACCTGGGCCGCGCCGCCGACGGCGTGGAAGTAGACCGCGCCGTACTGCTTACAGGCGTCGAGCGTCTTCTGCCCCATGCCGCCCTTGCCGATGACGCCCACGATGCCGTGGTCGCGGATCACTTCCCACTGGTAGGGCTCTTCGCGGATCGAGGTCGTGGGACCCGCCGCCGTCACGCGGTAGCCCTTCTTGTCTTTCAGGATCACGGGCCCGCAGTGGTAGATGATCTGGTTCTTGAGGTTCACGGGGCTCGGGTTGCCTTCGTGGAGGTACTTGTGAACGGCGTCGCGGCCGGTGAAGAGCTTCCCGGTGATGAGCACCATGTCGCCGACCTTGAGCTTGCGGACGGCTTCTTGTGAGAACGGATAGGTAAGTTCAATCATGGGAGCCTCCTAGTAGAGCCATTTCTTAAGTTGGAAGGTCTTCGGGTCAAGCACCGCACCCTGGCGCCGGAAGGCCCAGCACATGTAGCTGACGCTCACGATGAACGACGCCGGAACGCGGTTCAGGTGATCGATGAGGCACTCGAGGACCGTCGTCTTGCCGCCGAAGCCCATGGGGCCGATGCCGAGCTTGTTGCAGGTTTCGGTGATCTCGGTCTCGAGCTTCGCGAGCTCTTTCACCTTCGAGCGCTCGCCCATCTTGCGCAGGAGCTGCTTCTTGGCGTGCTTGTGGGAGTCGGCGCGGTCGCCGCCGACGCACACGCCGAGCACACCCGGACCGCAGCCTTTGCCTTGCGCCTTAATGACCGCATCGAGGATGACTTTCCGAACGCCGTCGAGGTCGCGGCCCGCGGAGAGGCCGGTGTCGGGGAGAGAGTACTGTGCGGAGACGTTCTCGCAGCCGCCGCCCTTGAGCATGAGCTTGACCTCGATGGTCTTCGCCGCGTGCTCGACGAAGTTGATCGACGGGTGGCCCGCGCCGAGGTTCGTGCCGGCGTTCTCACCGGTGAGGGAGTTGACCGAGTTCTCGCGCAGGTAGCCCTTCTTCGTCGCGAGCGTCACCGCTTTGTGGATGAGCTTGATGAAGGGCGTCTGGTGGAAGCCCGGCGGGTGGTAGATGTAGAAGATGACGGTGCCGGTGTCCTGGCACAGGGGCTGGCTCTTGAGCTTCGCGATCTGGATGTTGTCGCTGATGATGTTCATCGCGTACTCGGCGGAGGTGTTCTTCGCCTCGTCTTTCTTCGCCGTCTCGAGCGCCTTGATCACGTCGTTCGGAAGGACCGTGCTCGTCACGCGGATGATCTCGACGAGCGACTCCAGGGCCTTCGCGTCGGGTGAGAGTTTCTTCGGCTGGGCCTTCTTCACAGCGACTTTCTTGGTCGCCTTCTTGGTCACCTTTTTGGTCGTCTTCTTCGCCACGTGGGTCTCCTCGGCTTAGGTGTTTCGGTATGCCAGGATGCTCCCACGGAAGTGATTGTTTTTGAAGCACTCTGAGAGGGATTTTTTGTGAAATCTCAGACACAACCTTGACTCCCGCGGGGCGCCCACCATCTTGGGGATAGGATGAAGTCACGAGGAGGTTTGTATGTATCATTTTGAGCTGAGACCTGCCCGCCGCCAGTCGCCCTGGGGCACGGATGTGGATAAAATCTTTGACGCGTTCGCGCTGCACGACACCTGGACGCCGGCCTGCGAGATCCTCGACGGAACGAAGGCCTACCGGGTGGCGCTCGACGTTCCGGGCCTCAAGAAAGAGGACATCGAGATCGAACTCAAGGACCGCGAACTGCGGGTGAGCGGCGTGCGCCAGAGTGCGGCGTACGAGGACACGGATAAGATGCTCAAGCAGGAGCGCCGCTTCGGCCGCTTCCAGCGCATCTTCTCTCTGCCGGACGGGATCGACGAGTCGGGCGTCACCGCGCAGTTCGAGCACGGGGTGTTGACCATCACGCTTCCGAAGACCAGTGTGGCCGGCCGTAAAGTTGTGATCCTCTAAAAAAACCGAGGGACTCTTCCTCCCAGAAGTCAGGGCTTCGGTTTGACCTGCCCTCCGAGTTCGCAGTAAGCTTCCTCGGAGGGTTTTTTATGACAAAAATGCACGTTACCTACCGCGGCTCGCTTCGCACGGAAGCCACGCACCTCGACTCCGGGGCGACGCTCATCACCGATGCGCCGAAAGACAACCAGGGCGAAGGCCAGAGCTTTTCGCCCACGGACCTCCTCGCGACTTCGCTCGCCAGTTGCATGCTCACGATCATGGGCATCAAGGCCCGAAGCCTCGCGCTCTCCATCGACGGGACGACCTGCGAGGTGGAGAAGATCATGCAAGCGGCGCCACGGAAAGTGGCGGAGATTAAGGTGCGGGTGCGGCTGCAGGGGTCTCCGTTGACGGCGGAGCAACAGGATCAGCTGACGCGGGCGGCGCTGGCGTGTCCGGTGTTTTTGTCGCTGGATCCGGCGCTGACGAAGACGATTGAGTGGGAGCGGGCGTAGCCGTTTCCTCTGGGTCATCGAGGTCCTCGTCGAGGATCGGTGCGGAGATCACGGGCCGCGGCTTCGCGACGGCCGGTGGCGGCGTGGGCACTGGCAGCGGAGCGACGACGTCGTTGGTGGCAAGCGCGATCGACTCCTCGACGGAGCGCTCGAGCGAGAGGCGCGCGGCCTTGAGCGCCCGCGTGTCGTCGACCGTGTTGTGGCTCACGGTCTTACCCTTGAGATCCTCGAGCGGGCGCCCGGTCTCGAGGATGATGCGCTTGATGTCGGAGGCCCTGAGCTTCTCGTTGATCTGCAGGCAGCGCGCAGCGAGGTTCGAGACACTCGGCGCGGCCATGCTCGTGCCCGACGCTGGAGTCTGCGTCATCCCGGTCTGCTGCGTGTAGACGGAGGGAATGAGCGAGATCACGCCGACGCCTTGGGCGGCGACGTCGACGTGGCCCGCGCCGAAGTTCGAGAAGTGGGCCAGGCGCTCACCGTTCAGGGCCGCGACGCTGACGACGTTATCGCGCCGAAGGCGGGACGGGAAGTGGTGGTGGCGGTCGTTGTCCTGCCCGGAGTTCCCCGCCGAAAAGATATAGAGCGTGTTGGGGTACTTGGCGACGATGGCGTCCGCGCGCTTGTAGAGCGAGTTAAAGTATTCGTCGACGATCTGGCGCAGCTTGATCGGATCCAGCTCGAGGCCCGTGATCTCCTTGTGCCACTCGGCGAAGCGGCGGAGGATCTGCTTTTCGCTCACCCCGTAGGAGCCGTTGACGACGCGGATCTTGTGGTGGTGGATCCACTGAAGCATCTTGCGCATCTTGCGAATGATGCGCTCTTCGGAGAGCTTCACCTGGCGCAGGAACTCGGCCTCCGAGTGGCGCATGATCGGAGAGCTCGGTGTGGCCTCGGACTCGACGACGAGCGTCGGGATGTCGATTCCGATCCCGCGCACCGGGAGGACTTCGATGCCCGCGCCCTCGCGTAGCAAGATCCCGGTCACGAGGGTTCCGTGCGCGTGTTTCTTGAACAGCTTGAGCTTCTGCTTGAAGTCCGGGTCGCTCGCCTTGCGATCGATCCACGCGCGCTCGTCGGCGCTCAGGCCCTGCTGGTGCAGCTTCGCCTTGAGCGTGCGGTAGAGGAGGATCTCTTGCATGATGTCGCTCGGGAGCACCGAGGACTTGAGGTGCGTGTTGTCCTGGAACGCCCAGTCCGCAAGGCCCGGGAGCGCCAGGGCGCCTTCCTCGTCGGTCTCCCCGAGGCGCAGCTTCGGCTTGAGCGCTTCGTGGTCGAGGTCGAAGCCCGTGTCGATCACCGCCACCGTAACGGCGGCAGCGGAGAAGGAGGTGAGCCAGAGGAGGGTGGGGAGGAACTTCATCGCCTCCTATTGTGCCACGGCAATCAGGCTCGACAAACCCCTAAGCTGGATGAAAAACTCAATCCCACGGGGTCTTGGAAGGCCTGAGATTTCGGAGTAATTAAAAAGGTCGGGTACTGTTTGGATCGCAAGGATAGAGAGCTCTACGTCCGCCATCAGACGACGGCCAAGCTCGATCAGTTTTTTCACTTACGCCCCATCACGGATGTTCCTCGAGAGGGTGCGGAAGTCTACTACCTTCAGGGCCTTTCGCAAGAGGCGCTCTACACGAGTTATCATGATCTCCTCGAAACCAT
>JBKHVY010000023.1:0-15243 GCA_046569805.1 Bacteriovoracia bacterium
CTAAGCTCCCCGAATCACTTTCTAAGTTCTGGCCCGAGCCTTGCAAACTAAACCCTCATGAATCATGTGCATCCAGAACTCCTGACGTCCGCGACTGATCCTCAGTCCTACGAGTCGTTTGCCCAGCCGCTGACGGGACAACTCCTGCGTGCCCTCGAACTTAACGTCACCTACTCACAAGGCCAGGGTCAGTGGCTCACGGCCCTCATTGGCAATCAAGACCGTCGCGTGCTCGACATGACCGGCGGCTATGGTGCAAACCTTCTCGGTCACAAGCACCCGCGGATTCAACAGGTCGCGATTGATCATCTTCTGAACGGCGAACCGAACCTGGTACAGGGATCGACTCGCGCGCGTGCCGGGGAACTGGCCCAGCGCTTGAGCGAACTCATGAAGCTCGAGACCGGCGAGGGCCCGTGGATCACCACACTGAGCAACTCCGGGACCGAAGCCGTTGAAGCCGCCCTCAAGCATTGCCTCCTCGCGTTCGCCAAGAAACAACAAGAGCGGATGCAGAGCTTTCAGAAAGATCTTAACGAATTGACACTGCATTTCAATGAGCTTTCAGAAGAGGAGCTCGCACCGATTTTGAAGAACTGGCGCATGCGCCTGATGGGTCTCGCGAGTGAACTCAAGGCCAGCGATTCTCGCCGCGACTGGTTCCTCCACCAGATCATGCAGACCCACACGGTGCCTGATCTTCTAGACTTGATTAAAAGTTTTAATCAACTTCAACTCAGCGAGCGCCCTGTCACGGTCTCGCTAGAACGCGCTTACCACGGTAAAACCATGGGCGCATTGCACCTCACCTACAACGAGAAATACCGCTCGCCGTTCTACACGGACGAGGACTCGAACCTGTTCATCCCACCCCACGCGGACGCGGAGTTCTTAGGTCAGTTCTTCGAAGCGCAGCGCCTCGACCTCATCGAAATCGGCGTGTCCCAGATTGGTCTCTACCTCGGTAGACAATCGATCAGTCGCGTGGCCGGTCTCTTCGTCGAGCCAATCCAGGGTGAAGCGGGAGTCTATCCATTGGATGCGAACTTCATCGCAGTCCTCAAGAAGTTTTCGCTTCAAGAGAACTTCTCGCTGGTGTTCGACGAGATCCAGGCGGGCATGTACCGAACGGGACTTTTGGCTTCAGGCCATCGGGCGCACGTAACGGCGGACATCTACTGCTTTTCGAAAACGCTCGGTGCGGGCGTGGCGAAGATCGGTGCCACAACCATTCATCACAAGCGCTACCAAGAAGACTTCGGTCACCTCCATGCCTCAACCTTTGCTGAAGACGGCTACTCCGCTGCGGTCGCGCTGGCCGCCCTCGACATTATCCACGACAGCAATCATCTCAAGCGTGGAATGGACGCCGGAGCGAAGCTTAAAGCCGAACTCATCGAGCTTCAATCGCGTTACCCGAACATCCTCAAAGATGTGCGCGGTGAAGGCCTGATGCTGGCCATCGAGTTCTCTGACAAAATCAAAGACATCTGCTTCGAATTCAACGTCTTCAACGAAGCTGGGATGCTGGGCTATCTGATCGCCTCCGCGATGCTGCATCGAGAATCGATCCGCATGACGCCGTCACTTTCAAACGGGGCGGCCCTTCGCGTGCAACCGAGCCTCTTTATCACTGATGACGAGATAAGTTATTTCCTCATGGGCCTCGAGAAGGTGCTCCTACGCCTCGAGTTCGGTGACTTCACCTACTTCTTCCAGCACCTGTATCCGGAGCGCCCGCTGGCGCAGGCGAAGGCCGATGTGCTGTCGACGAAGTTTACTCCCTCGGCGAAGCCGCTCGCGGTGTTCCTGTGCCACTTGATCGACGGAGAGCACGTGAAGCGTGTCACTCCCGCCTTCGCCCCGGTCAACGACCAGGCCCTGGAGAATCGACTGGGACTCATGAAGCGAGCGATGGAATTCGGGATCTATCACGCCCAGCCTCTCAAAAGTAGCGACGGCACAGAGATCGACGTCATCCTCATGGGAATTCCCATGACGAGCATCGAGCTAAAGAAAAGCTTCATGGGTAAGCAGCGCTCGGAGATCATTGCGAAAGTCCAGCGCGCCGTGGACTACGCACGGGAGCTCGGTGCCAATACGGTTGGTCTCGGTCAGTTTACCTCGATTGTATCCGGCAATGGGCTCTACCTTGACGCCATGGGTATGAATCTCACAACCGGTAACTCATTTACTATCGAACTCGCGATCCAAGCCTCTCTGAGAGAAGCCGCAGCGAAAAACATCGATCTCTCCACTGCGTCCGTGGGTCTCATCGGTGCCGCCGGCAACATCGTCTCCGTCGCCGCCATGATCATGGCAGATAAAGTCGCAAGACTTGTGCTCGTGCACCATACGAGTCTCGAAAAGAGTCCAAAGCTCCTCACGACCATAAAGACACTTATCCAAGAATCTCTCGAATCAGAGAGTGATTCGCGCTTTAATTGCGAGTTGCGCCGGCGCTTCGACCGGAGTCTTCTTCAAAACGACGAGGCGCTGACGAAGTGGCTGCTGCTCCCCGAGACCGGTGACCTCATCATCGTCACCGATGATCTCAACGAGATTAAGAGTTGCGCCATCGTGATCACGGGAGCAAGCAGTGGTTCTGGATTCCTGACCCCGGAGCACTTTGCTCACAACAGCGTCGTCGTCGACGTCGCAGTCCCCGCCAACATCAAAACAGAAGTCCTCGATCGGCTTAAGCTCGAGCGACCGGACGTCACGTATTGCCTTGGTGGCGTTGCGAAGCTCCCAGGCGCGCAGTCCATCGTCACGCCGCTCTTCCCCCTCGATCCGAACGAGAGCTTTGCCTGCATGGCCGAGACCTTCGCCATGGGCTTCAGCCCAGAGAGAGATCTGCGCCACATCGGAAACCTCACGAAGTCCATGGTCGCACGCTCCGCAGGCCTCGCAGCTTCGGCCGGCTTCGAGCTCGGGTCCGTAAAGCGGAGTCACTCGCTATAGTTTTTTGCAAAAACAACCGATAAGTACTTAAAGGGTACTTATGCAGAAAAAGAGCTTCGAAGAATTCAAAGAAAAGAACCTGGATTATTACAATAGTCTCTTTGCGAAATACAAAAAACTCTTCAAAGCAGATGTGATCGCCGTGAACGGTGAAACGACGATTGAAGCGGCAATGTTTAAAGCATATGAGGATGAATGCTTCTATGAGGATTTTTTAAGAGAAAAAAAAGCGGATTAAGGGCAGCATGTCCCCGCAGGCCCCTGCTTCACCGATTTTAAGACCAGCACAACATTACATTCAAACTCTAGTGCATCATAAAAATACAAGAACGCAGTGTTCTCTCCTTTTTCATACTTAACAGAGCAGATGTTAATATTTGAAAAGCATGGAAGCCGACGCCCTAGTATCTTTACGGAAGACAAGTGGCTTTCGAACGCCGCCTGAATGTCGACTAGATTGGCCAAGAAAGCTTCCTCAACTTCATATCTCAACACATCGGAGTCCATAACACTCCAATCAACCTTTATAATTTTGCTCGAATTGTAAAAGCAGTAGTAGTGCCGCACGCAATTCCCTGGCTCGACTGAACGAAGCGAGGACATCTAGCGCAACGGAAGTGACTCCGGGAAGATTACATGAGAATTTCGGCTTTAAGTTTCAATCTTGAATCGACTTCCCAAAAAGCGCATAGCTCGAGACGTGCTCCTTCTGGTCTTCCTGGTAGCTCTTCAGCGCCGGGCTGTCTTCGGCCGTGAAACAGATGTAGAGCTGCGGAAACGTGAGCGCCACCGGCAGCGTCATCTTCTTCGCGACGAGGCTCTGGATGCCCTTGAATTCTTTGCCATCGGGTGCAGGAAGGCGACCGACGTACATGATCAGTAGCCGAGAATGGTTAAGCTTAAGTGCGCACCAGGTCCACAGATCCAAGAGTCTTTGAGGAATGCGCGGAAGCCACCGCTGACGCTTGAGAAGCGTCGGGAGTGGATCCATGAAGTTTATGCAGAACGCGACTGGCAATCCCTCGTGTTCAATGATGAAAGCATAGCGCGGGCCGATGATGTAGCGGAAGCCCGCGTAGATCTTCTTGAACGTCGCGAGCGGCATCGGTTCGTACTCACTCATTTCCTTGAAGGATTCGATGAAGAGGCGATGGATGGTCTCCATCTCTTGGTCGAAGCGCTGCATGTCGATGCCACGGATCCTAAGCCGATGCTCCGGTTTTTTTGCCTGACGAATCTCTCCGTACTGGCGCTTGCTTCGAAAGAACCGAATGCGGAAGGTTTCCCAGGTTTTCAACGGCTTCATTCCAACTGATTCAAAAAAGCGTAGGTAATAACTTTTTTGCTGAGGCTCGCTATAAAACGGGGACTTATCCCCATTCGTTTTCCAGCGGTAACTCACAAAGAAGTGCAGATTGATCGGACCTTTGAGCTGCGTGGCCCCGAGTTCTCGGGCAGAAGCCTCGACTCCCTTCCAGAGGAACTTGAAGCTCGCTTCGTCATCCACGCACTCGATGAAGCCGACTTTTGCAGTATCCGGGTGAAGTTCAGATACAGCGACCAGTGCGCGCGCTCGGATAGCTCCACCTGTGATCACAGTGAGAGCGATCCAGCGATCGTGCGGGAAGTCGCTCGAATCCCCCAGAAGGTCCTTGAGATCCGTTATCCTTTCTGCGAGGACTGACTCTCGCGCATAGAGTTGCTTATGGAGCATAACCCACTCGCGAAAGAACCCATCACTCCAGACGGAGGTGCGCTTAAGCTCCATGGCGCCACATCTTGATCTTGGTGTTATTCGTCGGCTTGAGTGTGATCCCCGCCTCAACGGTTTGCTCCTTATCTTGCTCGCTCTTCCAGTGATAGTGGTTCACAAGGTGCGAGAGAATGAGCTTCGCCTCCACTTGAGCGAACACTTTTCCTATGCACATCCGGGGCCCAAGACCGAAGGGAAAGAAAGCTCCGCTCACGAGAGTCTCGCGCTCTGGCGGGAGGAAGCGCTCAGGCCGAAAGCGCAGAGGTTCATCCCAGAAGTCACTCGAGCGCTGGGTGAAAAACGGCACTAGGAATACAATGTCGTTTTTCTTTAGTGTGAGTTCTGGGAGCTCGATGGTGCGCGCCGCCTGCCGCATGAAGGCCCAGACCGGTGGCCACAGGCGCATCGCCTCGTCGGCCACTGCAGCATGAAGGTTAACTTTATTGAAGGCCTGCGCATTCAGGACGCCAGCGTCCCAGAAGGTCTTCGCTTCTTGCTGCAACAGTGGCTGATACTGGGAGTTCTGCGCTAAGAGAATCATGGTCCACGCCATGGTATTTGTAATGGTCTCATGACCCGCCATGAGTGTCGTGATCACCTCGTCACGGATCTGTCGATCACTCATCGTCTGGCCCTGCTCGTCTCGCGTATCGATCAAGATTTGTAATAGATCTTTGGATGACGAGGGGGTGGCACGACGCTCATCGATGAGTCGCTGGATTAATTGATCGAAGCGATCACGGGCCGCAAAAAACTCTCGGTGACTTTTAAGCGGGACCCACATCGGAGCTGCAGCGATCGAGCGCACGCGCTTGATCAGAAAATGTAGCATGAACTCGACGTCACGCAAGAACTGCGGTGCCTCACGAGAGATGTCGAAATCAAAGAGGGTGCGGGCGATGATTTTCAAAGTCAGGGCATTCATCTCCGCGTGGACGTCGATCTCTTGCCCATGCGACCACTGGCAGTGCTTGTGAATGATCTCCTGGATGGCCGGAACCAGATCTAGCATGTGCTTGATTCCAAACACTGGACGCATCAGGCGGTTTTGCTTTTTCCAGAGATCTCCCTCACTTGTAATAAGACCATCGCCCAGAAGAAGTTTTAGCTTCTTAAACGTGCGTCCTTTCACGAATGAGTCCGCATTCTCTTGGAGAATGGCCTGGATGTCGTCGGGGTGACTGATGAGGTAGGCCCTCTGATGAAGCATGCGCAGTCGGACGCGGTGGCCAAATTTTTGATGGCACGTGTTTACGAACGCCCACGGGTCTCGCGCATAGTCGCGCAAGCTGCCGAGCGGGCCAAAAGTTTCTGGGCCTCTAGCTTTCATGGATACTCACGAGTCCCCGGTCAGCGTCGAGGGTGATGCTACGAACTGATCGAAGATTATTGACGGCTCCCTTGACCCCCACGATGGTGGGTATCCCGAGCTCCCGGCCTATGATCGCCGTGTGACTCAAGAGAGATCCTTTCTCAGAAATGAGCCCGCGACACTGAGACATGATAAATACCCAGGCAGGATCGGTGTGCCGCGTGACGAGAATGCGATCGGAGAGATCGTCGATCTCAAGAGCCTCTTCCGGTGAATCGAGCACTAAGGGCACTCCCGTCACGACTCCGGATGCGGCCGTCTGCCCCGTGAGGGATTCTGAGCTCAGGGTTATTTCAGGGACTGCGAACGGCGCTTCACCGTCTCCGATGACGAGAAACTCCGGGAAGGGACCGCGGGTCTCCTGCCAGCTGCGATGCTCGCGAATGGCCGCGGCGAGATCTGTACTCGGCAGTTCTCCATTCGCAAAACGCTCATATACGCTAAGCGGTACGCTGAAGTAATCGGCCCAGGTAAAGTCTTGGAAGGCCGGGTAGTCGCGACGCAATTCGATGGCCGCACGCTCGAGCACCTCACGAATCACGTTGTAGAACTGACCACGCAGAAGACGTGTCTTTTCGCGCCAGAAGATAGATCGTTTGGTGACTGCCCAACCGATCTTCCACACAATCCGCCTCAATAGCGGAAGAGCTTTCGGATCGAAGGACTGTGGTGTCACTACCTTTTGCGTCGAACGCGCTTTGTGCTGGCGCATGAAGTGCAGAAGGCGCCAGAAATCTCGCGGCGACTGGCGCAGCGTGGGACTCTCGAGTTTTAACTCCTCGAAAGAGCGCTCACCATAGAGTGCGAGGAATTGCGCGAGAAGAGCAGCTTCTTCTTTCCAGCCTTTTTGCTCGAGCTCGCGCCAGATCTCCGGATAGGCGTCTCCCCAAAAGGGTGCCGCCTCGAGGGAGAGCTTTAGTTCAGGCCAGAACTCTGTTGGTAACCTGCGAACCACGTCTTCGAGGTGACGCAACGGCTTCAGTGACTCGACCTCATCACCGGTTTTCAGTAGAGGCGCCAGGATATCTTCGCTCTGTCCGGCAGAGGTGACGACCGACGCCAACACTTTCACGCCAAGCATGAGAGCAAGGTCATTGATCAGAGTCAATCCAAAGCCGTGCGGCCTTTTGAGAAGCTCACTTAAGAAGCGCAACGTCTCGTCGGCCGACTTTGACTCTCTAAGGTGCTGATGAATGAGCTGTCGCTGATGCTCTTGGGTCTGCGCGAAGCGGCCAAGTACGCGCTGCTGAGTAAATAAAAATAAGATGAGTTTTAATCCCGCAGTCACTTGCTCGCGCAGGCTCGGCGTATCGATAGAAACAGACACGTCCATCCCCTCTTTGCGTCCGCCGATCATCCGGTGCCAGTTATCGATGTTTTTCTTCCCTCCCGGCAGGGCCATCAATACGGCGTAGTAGTGTTCCAGATCATAGTAGAGGTGGTGATTCACGGAACCGATAAGAGACTGGTAGTGCGGCAAGAGTTGTCCGAGGCGATCAGTCCTTGCACCGAGAAGAACGGCCGACTCAATAAAAGCATTTCGATAGGCGAGCTGTACGAAGCTCGTCGTGAAGGGAGAGGTGACGCCTGGATACGACTCCGCGAGGTTCGTATCGGCGTAACATTTTATCCCAGGAAACTCCTGAGTAATAGGCCGCACCTGCAAAAGATATAGCCGGCCTTCCTCGAAGGCGAACTCAACGTCGACAGGGATACCGAGCGCTTTTTCGAGTCGTAGGACTTCTCGACAGACGGCCTGGAGCTCAAGCGGCGCCAAGCTCGGCACGTCTTTTTTATCCACAGCAACCGCATGCCCAACCGTTCCTCCACTCTCATCGTTAGGACCGAGGCGGTGCTCTGTGACGGCGATGCTCTCGAAGAGTTTTTCTCCTAAGCGCGACATGCGCCAGTGATCCACTTCTACGAGCCCCGCGACAACACCTTCACCGACGCCCCAAGATGCGTCGATTACGACGTCGGCGGTAGGTGCGATGGGTGAGCGAGAAAACGCTACGCCGCTGGCGACGGGATCAAGCATCCGCTGGATGACAACCGCCATTTGAAGCTTCTCAGTGATATTCTTCTCTCGGCAGTAGACGCGGACACGCTCGGAGCGAAGAGCTTGGTAGCAGTCGAGAATTTTCTGAGGGAGCTGATCAAGGGTTACATAAAGAAACGTTTCAAAGAGCCCTGCGAAGCTCGCCTCTGCTCCATCCTCTCCGGTCACCGATGAGCGCACCGAAACCCAACGAGTATTCCAGCGACGCACCTGCGCCGCGATAGCATCCCAGGTTTCTTTCGGAAATTGCCCATCCGTCGCTGTCCACGCCGCGACCGTGGTCGGGACCACAATGAATTCCGGAACGAGTGCACCAAGCTCAACCAACTTTAAGAGCTGAGCTCCCTTGCCACCGACGAGGTGCCTCGGGGCTGGAGTAGGAGGAAGAATGGGTAGAAGTCCGCTCATCCCCACCACCCAGCGATGATGAGGAACAAGACCGTCCAGAGCACTTGTTGCTCGGCCCAAAACTTCAAGGGCCTTATTGTGGTGAGAGTCCCAAAAAAATTCAGCATGGGCGTCATGAGGAACAAGTACCCAATCGTGAAAACTACCCCCCACACGAGCACAAGCCCCATCTGATTCAAGAGGTTGAGACCGGTGACGAGCACGACGACCTGTAGCACCAGGGCGACGGCCATCGCTGGTCTCGGTCCCCAGATCTTTGAGTAGGTCGTATAGGCCGTTTCATCTTTCGGAGCACGAATCTTGCGACAAAATTCCCAATTGGTCATCATCGCCACGAGTGGAAGAATGCTCACCATTTGAAATGTTGTAAGTGAATGACCGGTTGCTTGATGCGCAGCTAGGACATAGCCGAAATGCAAAAGAACAATCGGGTGATGCGTCGCCAATGCCAACGGGAGCGAACGACGAATAGGAGCTTCAAAAAAGAACCACTTCAGCATTAGAAACGAAAAACCTAAGACTGCGACTGCCATCAGCAATACGCCGCGATCCCACAGCGAGAGTACGAGGCCCATACCCACACAGGTCCATCCCAGAAGGATCAAGTCAGATTTTTTCACGCGCCCTGAGGGAAGTGGTCGATTTGGATAGTTTTTCTTGTCGTCTTCAAAGTCCTTAAACTCGTCCATGACGCGGATGAGAAGAGAAAAAAAGCACAACGTCAGCGCCGCAGTGAGCGTCTGCCACGCGAAGGATGTGCTCTCACTCAAGCGCCAAGCGAGGGTGAGCACCATAAAGCCCATGAGCGAGGTCCCGAGCCAGCTCGTGAGGGGATACATTTCAGAGAGGTAGATCCAGAGGCGTTTCATCATAAAGGATTTTTCCGAACTCCCACGGCCCAAAGGAGAAAGTTAAGCAATAAGTGGACACCGGTTCCGAGACCTATGAGTGTGAACCAAAGCGCAGGATTTCCCACACCGCAGAGCGCGTAAACTAGCACACACCCGATCACCGAGTCAGCCTGGTCAATCAGGGCAAAGAGCCAAGGCGATCGCTGGGATAACTCACCCGGCTTCACGCCCAAGCGACGCTTCATGTAGGAGTTTGGGAGCTCAGGCAAGACGTATCCTACTCCGAGCGCTAGTCCCAGCCACCAAGGTGAGTGAAACTTAACTAAATCAGTCTCCCAATACACACCCAAAAGTTGTGCCAGTCGCACACCCACGATCGACGCCGCGAGCATCACGACGATTCCTCGCCACGTTTTATTCAGGCCAAACCACGTTTCATGCAGCGGAATTTTCAAGTAAGATAAAGCATCTAACTTCACGACGATCATGTGGAGCACGCCCGCGAAGATCAGCGGGAAAGTCAGGAGGAGCGCGCTCTTCCAAAAAATGGCTTCAGAAATAGACATGGACCCATTATAAGTGGAAGTGACAAAAGTGAACGGAGAAAACCGCTATCTCGCTAAACTTGCTCTGAAGAACATCAACCGCAATCGCGGGAGAAGTTTTTTTATCGGACTTACCGTTACCATCTCGGTGGTCATGGCGATCTGGATCCTCGCCTTCTTCGATGGGCTCAACCACCAGATCGAAAAAGCGGTCGTCGTCGGTAACGTCGGCTACTGGCAGCTTCAGGAAAAGAAATTCTCCGACACGACCGATCCAAGCACTCCCGTGGAATGGAACCCCCGCACGCTCGATGGCGTTAACCCAAAACTACTCCTGGCCCACTCACCGGAGCTCGTCCTCGACGGTTATCTCTCTGGCACCGACGGGAGCGCAGGGCTCCAGATCGTCGGCGTAGACTTCGCGCTCCACGACCAGAGCTTCCACCTCTCGAAGCACATGCTCGAAGGAGCGTGGCCCGCTCCGGGGACTCGCGGGATCGTGATTGGAAAAGAGACCGCGGAGAAATTCCAATACAACGTCGGAGACTCACTGGTCTTGAACTTCCAGGACACGAAGGGAGAGCTGCGCAGTGAGCTCTTGTCGGTGCTCGGAATCTACCACCACAATGGTCGCAGTTTCGAGCGGCGCTATGCCTATGTCACCGGAGACGTTGTGGAGGAGTTCCTCTTCGGCTCCGCCGACCCACGGTTTCTTATTCATCGCACGGTCTTCATGACGCCGGATCTCCCATCGAGCCAAGCGCTTATGAGTGAGCTCTCCGAAAAAACAGGCCTCGTCTTGAACTCCTGGAAACAGGTAAACCCGGAGATGGGCGTCGTGCTTGACTTCCACGAGGGCATCATCCGCTTCTTCTTCATCATCATCGCCATCACCGTGACCGTCACCATCCTCACGCCCGTCAGCATGCTCTGGCAGGAGCGCTTGGGTGAGATTCGCATGATGTCGATCATTGGCGTTCCGGCGAAGAAGATCTGGCGCCTAGGTATGGTCGAGGCGTTTATCATGACGGTGCTCGCGGCGACCGCGGCAGCGATCATCATCAGTACCATTATTAGTATCCAAACGAAGACCGGCATCGACTTTCGCGATATCTCGAACGGTCAAACCATGGAGCGCGCGGGCATCCAATTGCCGCGCACGATCTACCCGCTCCTTCTCCCAAAGCAGATCATGGTGACCTACGCCTTCGTGGTTCTGATCATCTCGCTCAGCTACGCGCTGGCGGTCCGCAGTGTCCTCCGCAAAGCGGGAGAGATGCCATGATGCGCTTTTTGTTCTTAGCGAAGTTCTCCTGGCGCAACCTCGGTCGCCACCCCTTGCGCACGCTCATCATGGCCCTGGGCCTCTCCCTTGGAACAGGGTACATCATCTTCGCTCTTAACTTTTCTGCGTCGGGCTCGAAGGAGATCGTGAACGACTTCCTCGCGCAGTACACCGGAGACCATCAGATCGTGGCCCCCGGCTACTACCCGGACAATGACAAGAAGAAGTTCGATACGCAGTTCATCCTGCGCGAGGAGTCCTTCCGCGACTTTGACCTAGCGAACTACGCGAAACGCATCACGCTTCCCGTTTTCCTTTCAGCTCCGAAGAAGACCCAAGGAACGATGCTGACGGGACTTATCCCGAGCGATGAGTTGCGACTATCGAAAGTCAAGAAAGCGCTCTCCCAGGGCCGATTCCTGAGCGATGAGGGTCGCAACGAAATTCTCCTGGGAGAAAAGCTCGCTCGAAAGATCGGCGTCACACTTGGGAGTGAGATTGGTGTGATCGGCCAGGGCCTCGACGGCTCAGCAGCGGTCGACCTGTTCACGGTGGTGGGGCTCATGAACTTCGGTGGTGGTGATATGGAAGAGTACATCGCCTTCACCAACCTCACGAGCGCTCAAGAGTTTGGAGTCTTCCCACCCGGAAGCTTTCATCAGCTGATCAGCTTCGCCAGCTACGGCACGCCCTACCCCACGCCGCCGGCCGGGAGCGAGCTCGTACCCTGGGACGTGATCCTGCCCGAGATCAACGGTTCCATTCGCTTCATCGACATCTTCACTTGGATCGTGGCCGTCATCATCGTGATCGTGATCAGCCTCGGGATGGGCAACACGCTCATGATCACGTTCCTCGAGCGCCAGAAGGAGTTCCTCTCGCTGAACGTGATCGGTGCGCGCTCGAGCTGGATCGCGCTTTCGCTCGCGATCGAAGTTCTGCTCTTGGGAATCCTCGGGATCGGCGCCGGCGTCCTCATCGGAAACCTCGTCACCGCCTACTTCAACGCGAACCCCATCAGTCTCTTGCTCTTTACCGGTGGGAAGCCCATCATGATGGGCGGCATGGCGATCATTCCGAAAGTGCGCCTGTGGCACTACCACCAGTACTCTTGGCAGGCACCGCTGCTCGTCTTTAGTTTTCTCACGTTGAGCCTCGTCCTGCCCCTCTACCGCATCATCCAAAGGAGCCGTCGTGCTGATTGAACTGCGACACCTCACTAAAACCTACGGCGCCGGAGACCAGTTGGTTCACGCCACACGGGAGGTTAACCTTCAGATCTCCGAGGGCGACTTCATCGCCGTCGTCGGTCCCTCGGGCTCGGGCAAGACCACGCTTTTGAATCTTCTGGCGGGCCTCGTGGGCCCCACCAGCGGGTCGATAAGACACCGAGGAAAAGAAATTCAATCCCTCTCCCTCGAAGAGCGCACCGCTCATCGCCTGGCGAACATGGGTTTCGTTTTTCAAGACTACCAGCTTCTCCCGGTGCTCACGGCTCGCGAGAACGTTGAGCTCCCTCTGCAGATGCGAGGGGAAGATCAGGCGATTATCCGTGAGAAAACGAAGTGGGCACTAGAGCAAGTGGGTCTCGGAACCATGATGGATCGGTACCCGAAGCAGCTCTCCGGAGGCCAGCAGCAACGCGTGGCCATTGCCCGCGCCATCGCCGCCAAGCCCTCCCTCATCCTGGCCGATGAGCCCACGGCGAACCTCGACTCGAAGACCGCCCAGGACATCATCGACCTCTTCAAGCGCCTGAACCAGGAGTTTAACCTCACGTTCATCTTCTCTACCCACGATCCTCGCCTGATCGATCAGGTGAAGCGCGTGATCCGCATCAAAGACGGGCGCATCCACGAAGGAGCCGATGTATGAAACTGAAAAAAGAATATTTCTTCTGTGTCGCCGTGGGCGGCGTCCCCGTCAAGACGGCTGATCAGTTTCTCAAGTACATGGACGAGCAGATGCGCGGAGACCAATCGAAGGCGGAGCTCGTGATGGAAATCGTCTCCCCCAACTGGCAGCGTACGCTCGAGATCCGCACAGACGTGAAAGGCAAGGGGGAAGCTCTCACCTTCATCGACGCTCCCGCGAAGGAAAAAGGCATTGGAACACTCCGCCTCGGGAACAACATGTGGAACTACTTCCCGAAGCTCAAGCGCAAGGTCACGGTGTCGCCCTCGATGCTACTCGCTAGCTGGATGGGATCGGACTTCACCAACGACGATCTCCTGAAAGCCTCGAGCATGTTCGAAGACTACACGCACACCTTCACTCCTGACCAAAAGGTCGACGGCGTGACCTACACGGTCATCGATAACCTGGCGAAGTCCGATGCGAAAGTGATCTGGCCTCGGATCGAAACGCTCGCCGACAAGAAAGACTGCCTGCCGCGGTACCACCGCTACTACGACAAAAAAGGTGAGCTCATTCGCACGCTTAAACTGACGGACGTGACGACCTTCGATGGCCACAAGGTTCCGAAGCGCTGGGAGATGGTTCCGCACAAGGAGCAGGGCCGCCGCACGGTCATGACGTACAAGAGTCTGCAGTTCAAAGTGAACTTCAAGCCGACGCACTTCACGCTCCAGAACCTCACGGGCCAGTAGATGAAACGACTCCTTCTCCTACTTTGCTTGCCGTCTATCGCGTCGGCGTTAGAGACGATCGAGTACGGCGACTTTTCGCTCGAGGTCTCCGGCAACGTCGAGGGCCAGTACCGCCAGCTCGAGAACCCGGCCTCCGCGAAGCGCTTCCCGCTGAACCAAGACTGGGACCGCTCGGACTACAAACTCGGCATGGCGAACCTCAACGTGAAGGCGCAGTTCAAGGAGTCGCGCCTCGAGGCCAACTGGTTCGGCCGCTACGCCCAGTCGCCGCTCTTCGCCGACAACCAACTCGCCCCCCGACTCATCACCTTCCCGCGCAAGCTCGTCGCGCGCGACGTGTTCCGCCTAGACCACTCGCGCCAGGACGGGGACCACCTGATCGACGGCGTGCTCAACAAGTTCTACTACGAGCTCGGCGGAGAGGACTCGCGCTTTGCGATCGGTCGTATGTTCATTAACTACGGCACGGGCGAAGTCTTCAACCCTATCAATCCGTTCAACCAACCACTGGGGCTCGTCGCCCAAAGTAACATCGCTCAGGGTAACGACGGCATGAAGGCGACGTTCTTCCCGAGCGAGCGCGCGACGCTAAACTTCTACCTCCTCGGGAACAAGCGCCTCGAAGACTACGAGAATCAGATCACGCGCACACTGTGGCTTCACGGCGAATACCGGCTCGGCGATAACTGGCAGTTTGATTACGTTCTCGGGGAGGACCAGAAGCGGAACAAATTCGGTGGCCAGGTAAGCTTCATTTGGAAGGACGCCATGTTCTTTGCCCAGCTCCTCGAGTCGTCCTCGTTCATCGACAATATGGCGAGCCAACAGCTTACTGATATTTTGCTCGGCTACGACCACCAGCTGACCGGGCGCTGGCACCTGCGCATCGAAGCGGGTTACCAAGAGATCGATAAGCAACTCCTCGCCGTTAACCCGGCGGCCCTCGGCGACCGGCTTTTGCCCTACGAGTACTTCGTCGCCGTCGCTCAGACCTTCGAGCTGCATCCGCTGGTGAAGACCTCGGCGACGCTCATCCACGACTTCAAGACCCGCTTCGTCTATGGCCTGGGCCGCGTCTCGTGGTCGGTCTACGACGACGTCGAGTGGGACCTCTTCGGCAACGTTCCGCTGTACTGGATCGAAGACGAATCGAACCTGGTGCAGAAGCTCTTCCCGGCCGAGGTCGGGACGGGACTACGGGTGTTCTTTTAGTTGTAGATCGGGATCTGTTGGGTCTCGTCTTCTTCGGTCACGAGGCTAATTCTCACGCGCATCCCCAGGGCCTTGGCGTACTTTTCAAGCGTCGAAATCTTCATGTCCTTTCGGCTTTCAATCTTCGAAACCTCTGGCTGAGTTAAACCGGCGAGCTGGGATTGGTTTAACCCAAGATGCTCGCG
>JBKHVY010000023.1:15253-18464 GCA_046569805.1 Bacteriovoracia bacterium
GCCTTGTCGAAAGACCTACGACCGAGCTTCTCCTTCGCATGCGAAAAGAAGTTCGGATTATGCTTTGTTAGTTTTTTCTTCATTTCCGGTTCTCCAGGTAACGTCGATAGATCTTCTCGCTTAGTGCAATCATCTTTTTATAAAAATTCTTGTCGCCGCTGCTCGATTTATTGCCTCCAATCAGTAGGACTCCATTTCGATCCGAATCGAAGGCATAGAAAACGCGAATAATCCGTTCCTTGCTCGTAAACCGGAGTTCCTTCAAGTTCGCAAGCGTACTCCCTTTGAGGGTATCGGCATAAGGCCTCCGAAGCTCTGGCCCCAGTTCGCGCAAAAGCTGCGCGTGCTCAAGAATATCCTCCTGCAGGCGCCGATCTGAATTATCAAACCATTGCTGGAACTCTGGAGTCTGCAGGATAACCCACTTTTGCATTATACCTCCAAATGCATATGCATTCAAATTCATCCCGCAAGTCACGGGAATGTCGATATGCTTCAGGGGTTTTACGCTGGTGACTTGAAAATGAGCAACCCTACGGGGCTCAACAAGTAGATCTTTTCGATTGGGAAACGCTTGAGCGTTGCTCCTAGTCTTCTAGGATCTCCACCAGCCCGGAGCGACCGTCCACGCGCACGCGCATGCCGGTCTGGAGCTTTCGCGTGGCGCCCACGAGGTTCAAGACAGCGGGGATGCCGTACTCGCGACCAATGACGGCGGCGTGAGAAAGGACGCCACCGACCTCGGTCACTACCGCCGCGGCCCGGGCCATGGTCGGCGTCCAGCCGGGATCCGTGAACTTCGTCACCAGAACTTCTCCGCGCACGAGGCTCGCCGCCTCCGCGAGATCGAGCACCACGCGCACGCGGGCTTCGACAACACCGCTCGAGCAGCCGATGCCCTGAAGGCCAGAACCATCCGTGGACGCAACAAGGGCTCCGCCGAATTCGTTGGGCGCTTCGAAGTGGCGGTACCCCTTGAGGAGCTGCTTGCGCCGGTGCCATTCCTTTTTATCAGGGATCTCTTGGCGCACGAATTCATCGAAGTGCAACAGATGCACTTCTCCGGATTTCAATTCCAGGCGCTGCTCGCCTTCAATCAAGAGCTTCCGAACGAGATAGTATGCGCGTGTCGAGTACGCGCGCATGCTCTCTCGCTGCACCAGGAACAGGCGGGCGCGCAGGAGCTGGCGCAACACCCGCGACTTCTCGAAGAGGTTCCAGCTCCAGCGCCCCTGGAGCGAGCGATCAAGCCGCTCCCATTCCTCTGACCAGCTCTCCGTCTTCGACGGAGCACTCGGCAGGACGTCCTTGAGCATCGCCACGATCCGCTGCGGATCTTCTCCCCAGCGTGGCACCGTCAGATCGAGCTCCACGTCGCCGTGGTGGTAGTGGCGCTCAAGGAATTCCGCAAGGGCCTGGTCGAAGTCTGGCCTTCCTTCATGGAGCTTTAGCGCCTCGAGGTCGCTCTGGATGTCCATGTGACTCATCTTTTCGAGGTTCGCCAGGAGCTTCAGGAGATCGCACTCCAGCGCGAGGCGCGTGATCTTATTCTTGAGATCCGTCTGAAAGTTAGAGTTGTTGTAGATGGTGCGAAAGTACGTCGTTTCCGTCCGGAACTGGTACGCATCCACTTCGCGCACGAGCCGCCAGAACTCGTGATCACTTAGTTCGTGGCAGCGCTCGACCCGCGCTCGCAATTTTCGATCCTGCGCCTCGAACCAAGCGGGAAAACTCTCCAGCATCCGTTCGCAGTTCTGGTACTCGAAGGTGACGGCGGCGAGCGCGTTGAGCGCCACTAGCAGTGACTGCGGAGTGATGCCCGTTCTCTCCGGTCCACGCGTTCCGTAGTCTTTGGTAATGCCAAGGCCCTGGTCGAAGACGCGTTCGTCGTAGCCGGGGATGCGCTTGAGCGCCTGCTTAACGACACCCGCGTTCCAGTAGCCGCGGCCATAGAAATGAAACATCCATTCGAACGCATCGCCCGAGCGAATGAGCGAGATGTCTTCGAAGTAGCGACCCATCGAAGCCTGGAGCGCGCGCTGGTAGAGCGAAAACATCATGGGCGGACACACCCGCGCCGAAATCCCGCCATCTTTGAGGTCGGCGTTCGTGAGCTCGGGCACGTCTCGGCGCCACGCCACGTGGGTAACAGGCCGTGATTGGAGGATCCAGATCTTCCCTTGCGGATCGATGGCCCATTCGATGTCCTGCGGGCAGCCGTAGTGTGATTGGATCTCTAGCGCTAATCGTGCGAGCTCCCGCAACTCAATCTCAGAAAGCTTTGTCCCTTCGGCGTTCACCTCTTCCGAGACGACGACCTCCTCGCTCCAGTCGAAGCGATAGCGCGACGGCGTGACGTGGCCCGAGACCAGGCGCTCGCCCAGACCCTGGCACACTTCCACGTAAAAGAGTTCTTCTTGTCCGAGGACTGGATCGATGGTGAAGAGCACGCCCGCGCGCTCGGCTGGAACCATCCGCTGTACCATCACCCGCATCTTTGCAACGAGCTCAGTGCCACTCATCGATTGGTGGTGCGTTTTTAAGTAGTCTTGCACGCGCTCGGTTTGGCTGGAAGCAAAGCAGACGTCGATCGCCTCAGTGAGTTCTCGAACGGATTGGATATTGAGAATGGACTCGTACATGCCGGCGAAGCTCGCCAGCGCCAGATCTTCGACTAGGCTTGAAGAACGCGCCGCAACAGGAAATCCCCCAAGATCAGCAACTGATTTTTCCCAATCCAGCCGCCTCTCGGGACTCTCAACCATAAAAAAGGGCGGCACCGGCATTCCTAGGCCTTCGAGCTCCTTGAGCCGACCGGCCTTACTACCCATTTGAGTCTGAGATTCACGC
Organism: Bacteriovoracia bacterium; assembly: GCA_046569805.1. GTDB lineage: Bacteria > Bdellovibrionota > Bacteriovoracia > Bacteriovoracales > Bacteriovoracaceae > UBA6144. The sequence continues at coordinate 18,104 of JBKHVY010000023.1, forward strand.
ATTTTGTAATGGTACCATGTGACTCTCTGCGCCGCTGAGCGACAAATGTTTCATTTTTTTGACAACAAAGCCTATTGGCCTTATAAAACTCTTCCTAACTCATCTAGGGCGAAAAGCAGGGACCTTCCCTCCCCGTCAGATGGTTATTCTTTAAGGAGCTCTCATGTACAGTGTCGTGGAAATTAAAGGCCACCAATACAAGGTGTCCCCCGGCGACCTCATCGACGTTGAAAAACTCGATTTGGAAGAAGGGAAAACTGTAGAATTCGATCAAGTCCTCTTGATCGGTGGTGACAAGACAATCGTCGGTCTCCCAACTGTTGCCGGCGCGAAAGTCACAGCGACAGTTGTGAAGCAGGGC
>JBKHVY010000024.1:0-7552 GCA_046569805.1 Bacteriovoracia bacterium
CTTAAACAGGTTCGTCGAAAGCGTATAGAGGGCGCGGTGGTGCGAGTCCCAGAAGGGAATCTCGGGCTCCGTCATCACGACGTCGACCCAGTCCTGGATGCGTTGTTTCTGTGAAGCTCCGTGCAGGTGCTTGCGGTGAATGGTCGTCTCACGGCCAAAGTCTTCGATGAGGTGAAGCACGAAGGCGCAGGCGTCGACTTTGGTGCGGAAACTTCCACCCCAGCCGCCCTCGGTGACGAAGATCTTAAACGGCTCCGGAGGATCCACCAGGCGATTGATCTCGTCGACGAGCTCGATCTGGAGGTTCAGAAAACTCTTCCGCGTGGCCGGCATGATGCCGAAGCGCAGCTGCACCGGCTGCGGCACGATGTCCTTCCAGGCGAGTCCTTCGATGCGCAGGTCGACGTGCGTCTTGTCGCGCGTGTCTTTGAACACCCGCAGCCACTCGTTGACCGAGAGCCACGGATCGAACTGCTTCACCTTCTTCATGGTTTCCATGAGGTCGCTCGGAAATTCCATCGCGACGCCGGTGCGCCAGTTGAAGAGCGTGAAGACGTCGAAGACCGACATCTCTTTAGTTTCTGTGCCGTCTTTATCAATCCAGCTGAAGCGCGGGACGTGCTTGCCCTGGGCGCTCGGCAGCTCGCGCAGGTTCTCTTCTTCCGCCGTGGGCCGCAGGTCCACGACCAGCGTCCCCTCGAAGCGCGAGCTCGCCGGATAGGTGACGACCTTGCGGTTCGTGAGCTGGTAGGAGAGGGAGCCGAAGGTGGAGCTGGGCTTCGCGCCTTGGAGGTAGGACGCCTGCTTGACCATGGTTCCGTACTGCACGACGCTCACGCCCTCGCCGAAGAAGCTTGGGCCCGCAGTGGTCTTGAGCTTCTGGTCTGTACCGGCAGCGCTGAACTGCTGCCAGCGGAACCACAGCGAGATGCCGTGAACGCAGGTGCCTTCCTGCACCCACATGTTGCAGTTACATTTCGCGACGAAGGCCTGGCCCTCGTGGCGCCAGGTGAACTTCGTTTCGTAGGTAGTGTTGTTGTCGCCGACGATGCCCGACACAACGAGGTGGGTGTCGAGGCCACCTTTGATGAACGACAGCGAGACCCGGCCGAGTTCAACCAGGCGTCGCGCCTGGAATCGCACGCTGTCCGTGTACTGTTGCTCGACGAGACCAGAGACAACGGACATGAGATCGGATGAGTCAGTCAAAGTGAATTCCTGCGCTGCGTTTAAAAGAATATAGTATACAGGAAAAGGGGAATTCTGGCGTTGTAAAATGTTAGCTTCAGTCGCAATTCGACCGTCTCATCCTGGCGCACAGGCACATTTAGACCCAAGATTCTTGCCAGGATGAATCAGAGAGAAAGCTAGAAAGCTCAAGGCGCCCTCAAGAGAGCTGTGTGTGAGGAAGGAATTTCGCTGTTCGGGCTTACGGTCGAATTGAGACAAAGAGCAAAAAAAAAGGGGAGCCGAAGCTCCCCTTGAAAAACTAGTTGTCGAGGTAGCTCTTGAGGAGCTTCGCCCGGCTCGGGTGGCGCAGCTTCCGCAGCGCCTTGGCTTCGATCTGGCGGATGCGCTCGCGCGTCACAAAGAAGTCTTGGCCCACTTCTTCGAGGGTGTGGTCGGACTTCTCACCGATACCAAAGCGCATACGGAGAACTTTCTCCTCCCGCGGCGTGAGCGTTGAGAGCACTGAGCGCGTCTGCTCCGAGAGCGTGATCGACATGACGGCTTCCGCCGGAGAGATGATCTTCTTGTCTTCGATGAAGTCGCCCAAGGACGAGTCTTCTTCTTCGCCGATCGGCGTCTCAAGTGAGATTGGCTCCTTCGAGATCTTGAAGACTTTCTTCACCTTATCCACAGAGAGTTCCATGCGGTCAGCGATCTCTTCGGGCGTCGGTTCGCGACCGAGTTCCTGCACCAGCTGGCGCGAGGTGCGCGCGAGCTTGTTGATGGTCTCGATCATGTGAACCGGAATACGAATGGTGCGGCCCTGGTCCGCGATGGCACGCGTGATCGCCTGACGAATCCACCACGTGGCATACGTCGAGAACTTATAACCACGACGGTACTCGAACTTATCCACGGCCTTCATCAAACCGATGTTCCCTTCCTGGATGAGGTCCAAGAACTGGAGACCGCGGTTGGTGTACTTCTTCGAGATCGACACCACGAGACGAAGGTTCGCTTCAACCAGCTGCGCCTTCGCTTTGTCGGCCTTCTCTTCGCCGGTGACGATGATGTTGTAAACGCGCTCGATGTCTTCGAAGGCCATACCGGCGTCGATCACCAAGCGACGAAGCTTGCGGAGGATGTCTTCCTGCGTGCGAATCATCTGCTCGATCTTCGCGTCCGTCGTGTAGAGCTTGCGCGCGAGTTCGCGCTTGTAGGCGTCGTCCTCGAGGAGGCGCTCGTACATCACCCGGTACTCGTCGTCGGTAGCGACCTCGAGGAACTTGTAGATGCGCTCCTGCTGCTCGTAGAGCTCGCGGAACTGGAGGTAGTAGCTCTTCACCGGCTCGGTGAAGCTGTTGATGATCTTGCGGTTGAAGGTCAGGTCCACGAGCTCGTCGCCGACCTTGAGCATGGTCTTCTGCTCGTCTTCGCTGAGCTTCTTGAGGGTCCCGTCTTCGTTGACGATGACGGTGAGGAGGTCCCGGACGTGGTCCACGACCTTGTAGATGCGCTCGCGCACTTCGTGGATGTCTTTCTCCGGTGACTCATCGTCGAGGCCGCGCACGAGGTCTTTGACGTACTCGTTCTGCTCCTCGGCCTGCTGAATCTTCGGCTTCATCTTCACGATCTCTTCCAGCGCGTGCTTTGACTTCAGGCACGAGAGAACGATTTCTTTTTCGCCCTCTTCGATTTCCTTCGCGATCTTGACTTCGCCTTCGCGCGTGAGGAGGGCCACGGAGCCCATCTTCTTGAGGTAGAGTTTTACCGGGTCAGACGAAGACGTGCGGAGCTCTTCTTCTTCGGCCGCCGCGAGCGGATCTTCGGCGACCTCGGGCTGTGCCTTCTCGGCTTCTTCTTCATCCGTCTCTGGAGCGCGCACCAAGATGCGGGCTTCGTCGATCTTCTCCATGATCATGTCGATGGAGTGGACGTCAACGATACTCGCCGGAATGGCGTCGTTGATCTCTTCAGGAGAGAGGTAGGTCTGATCCTTGCCCTTCATCAGGAGACGAGAGAATTCTTTTGAGTTCAAAAATGCAACGACGACCGACATTCATTCTCCTCGGCGAGGTTTAAACAGGATTCTTCTTTAGCTCTTGCAGTTCACGGTCAATTCTGGTGATTTCTTGCATGTAGAAAATGACCTCTTCCTGCGTCTGACTTTGCTTTTGCCGTTCGGTGTACTCGCGGCGCTTCTGCTTCAGTTGCTCCAACTGCATCCGAACCTTGAGGTCCAGCATCAGACGCACAATGACCTTTTCGTTCAGAGCTTCGAACTTGTAGAGCTCAAGAGCTTCGGCCACGATGTTTTTTATTTCTTGGCCGTACCTTTCGCTAAACACTTCGTCCGACAAGATGGACACGTATTCTTGCTCGTCAATTTCCAAATAAATTTTGACGAGCCAAAGAATTAATTCTTTTACCTCAAAATGAGACGTATAAGCAAGGATTTCATGGAGTTGCGGTTGATTCAGGCACTCCGGATGAGTCACCAAAGTTTTCAGTAACAGCTTCTCGGCCGCGAGCATGGGCCCGGATTCCACTTTCATTAAGGGCTCAGTACTGGCGAGCTCTTGAATATCTTCTGACTCTGCTGCGTCATCGGCTTTAGTTTCAGTCGCTTGCGGCTGCACTCGCACCTCGCGCCTTGGACCCTCACCGGCCTTGAGACTCTGCTTGTACTGTTCGATCAGGCTCGTTTCGTCGGTTCTGAGTTGCAGTCTTTTTGCCGAGGCTATGACGCGCTCAGTTGCTTCGAGGTGATCTTTTAAAGGAGCGAGGAGCTCAAAAATTTCCTTCAGAACCTGCAGTTTGCGGTCGATGGTTTCCGGAATCGGCGCCGGGATGGTCTTTTCCAGCAGCACGTCGATGAAGCGCGGTGCTTGTTCGATGCGCTCCATGAGCTTCCAGCTTCCGAGATCCGGGTGACGCAAAAAATCATCCGGGTCTTTCGCCGGCTCGAAGTTCACGTAGCGCGGAAGCACACCCAGGTTCATGAAGCTCGCGTTGATCGTGGTCATGGCCTTCATGCCAGCGGCGTCGGAGTCCATGGCGAGCACGATGTTCTTGGTCATGTTCACCAGGAGCTTCTGCGAGGACTCGCTCAGTGCGATGCCCATGGTGCCGACGGTGTTGGTGAAGCCGTACTGGTGCATCATCACGGCGTCCATGTTCCCCTCGACCACGATCGCCTGATCTTTCTGACGGATGGCACTCTTGGCGAGGAAGTAGCCGAACATGATGCTCGCCTTGTGGAACACGAACGACTCACTCGAGTTGAGGAACTTCGGCACCTGGTCGGGGAGCACGGCGCGGCAGCTGAAGCCACGCACTTGGCCCGCGTGATCGTGGATCGGGAACACCACACGGTCGCGGTAGAAATCGTACTGGCGGCCACCGTTCTCGGAGACCTTGATGAGGTTCAGCTCTCGAGCGATCTGCTTGGCAGCTTCGCGCTGGCCCTCGTCGATCTTATCGAAGCTATGAAGCAAGAGGTTGTTCCCGGGAGCATAGCCGATCTGGAACTTCGTGATGGACTCCGGAGAAAGCCCACGCTTTTCACTGAAGACCTGGAAGTGCATCGGATTCTGGGCGGCGAAGCTCGCGTAGTGGCGGGTGGCGAAGTTCAGCACGCGGAAGGCGAGCTCGAGGCGCGGATTCTTTTTCTTCTCGCGGTTGAGCTCTTCGTCAGAGAGGCTCAAGATCTTGGCGCACTCGCGCAGCGCTTCGATGAAATCGATCTTGCGGTAGAGCTTCACGAACTCCAGGTGGTCGCCGCCGGTGTTACAGGCCCAGCAGCGGAAGAGGCCGAGCTTGTCGTTGACGGTCATGGAGGGTTTTGAGTCGGCGTGGAAGGGACACAGGCCCACGAGCCCAGAGCCGCTGCGTTTGAGCGGAATGAAATGTCCCACGACCATGGAGATCGGTGACTGCTTGATGAGGTCGCGCAGTTGGCCTGACATAGTCCTCTTAGATTTTACGGAGCTCGAGTGCTTTGATCAATGTACCTTGAGAGAGAAAGATTTTCTCGAATTTAGTCGTGTACTGGGCGAGAAAGTGCTCGGGGTGCTCGTGGCGCAGATCATGTGATTTCAATACTATTTCGAAGCGCGTCTCATTTTTTAACTCGTTGAGCATCCACTCGAAGTAGCCGTCGTGATCGGTTTTCACCCACAGGGTTCCTTTCGGCGCCAGCACTTTATAGGCCGCGTCCAAAAAAGGCTTCTGAAATAAGCGCTTCTTGTGATGCCGCGTCTTGGGCCAAGGATCGGGGAAGAAGTAGAAAATGTTCGAGACTTCTCCCTCACCAAAAATGAACTCCAGCCGCTCTCCGCGACCGCGCAGGTAGCGGAAGTTTTTGTTGGTGATCTTGTCGAGCTTCTTCGCAAGATGAAAGCTGCGCTTGAAGCGGTGATCGAGGCCCACGAAGTTCTCGGTGGGATTGTTCCCGCACCACTCGAGCATGAACTCACCGTAGCCGGTCCCGATCTCGACGTTGAGGCCCCGGTCGTTGCCGAACACCGAGCTCCACTTTCCGCGGTGGATCTCCGCTTCTTCGTCGCGCAGGACGAACTGGTCGAAGGCCGCGAGCTTGTCGTGATACGGGTTGTCCTTAGCGTACTTGTTGAAGTCTTCGCGGTAGATGTGGTTTTCGGCCATGCTGGAGGGTTTTGACATAGGAGAAGCTTTCTAACAGAGCGGAGCGGGGATGCCAAGACGGGCAAAAAAAAAGGGCCCCCGAAGGGGCCCCTGGCTTTGTCTACGATTAGCCAATCAGCTTGAGAGCGTTTTGGCCGTTCACGTTTGCCTGCGCGAGCACCGAAGTACCGGCCGCCTGCAAGATCTGGTTCGTCGCCTGCTTCGCCGTTTCCTCGGCGTAGTCCACGTCACGAATTCGTGAGTTGGCTGCGCTCAAGTTCTCCTGCGTGACCTGCAAGTTATTGCTGGTCGACACGAGGCGGTTCTGCATGGCACCCAGGAAGGCGCGCTGTCCGGACACTTTCTCGATCGCTGCGTCGACGGAGGCGAGGCTTGACTGCGCTGTTTCTTTCGAAGCAACGTCGAGGCCCTCTACGCCGAGCTGTGAGATCGATGCGTTCACCTGGCCGGCTTCGTAGGAGATGACCGATTCCTCATTGCCCTTCGAGCCAATCTGGAAATCGAGCTTCCCACCTTCACCGTTCAAGAGCTTGGTGCCGTTGAACTCTGTCGACTTCGAAATACGGTCCATTTCCTGCACGAGGTTCTGGTATTCCATATTCGTAAAGCCGCGCTCCGTATCGCTGACCGTGTCCGAGGCGGATTGGATCGCCAATTCGCGCAGACGGGTCAGGATGTTTTGCGTTTCGTTTAATCCACCTTCAGCCGTTTGAATCATCGAGATACCGTCGTTAGCGTTTCGGTCTGCTTGCTTGAGCGAGCGAACCTCGGCTTTCAACTTCTCACTAATCGCCATGCCCGCGGCGTCGTCTGCAGACTTCGTGATTCGGCTACCCGAACTGAGCTTGGCGAAAGATGACTCCTGCGCTTTGCTTGTCTGACCTACGTTACGCTGAGCTGACAATGACGGAACGTTCGTATTAATTCTAAAACCCATAAACCTATCCTCCAGTTAAAACCATTCAAACCTCCGTGATGATCGCGGGTGTTCAGTCCGCGTGGGCTCCTTGCCCTACTTGATTATTAGGCGCCATCACCATGATGTTGCCGTTGTTGACCAAGCATTTCGGTTTGGGTTCGAAGGAACCTGAGGAAAATTTTTCCTAAACTTGATGATTTTTCTTAATAGCGAAAAGAGTGGTTTTGTCGGGTATTCGTAAGCTGAAGAAAGGAGAGGGAAACCCTCTCCTTATTGGGAAAATCTTATTCAAAAAAATTATTTGTAGGCGTTCACCAAATTGATCACGTGATCGATTTCTTCCTGCTTCATGTACGCGAAGCACGGAAGATTGATCACTGACTTAGCGATCCAGTCCGCGTGGCCATGAGAAATTTTTCCACCGAGGAAATCCTTCGCACCGGGTTGCTCGCTCATCGCACCTGGATACACGGTGCCGTAGCCAATATCGTTTTTCTTCAGGTACTCGATGAACGGCACACGCGTTTCTGGAGTCATGAGTGCGACAGAAAGGTACCCGTTCTCCCACACGTTTTGCGCAGGTGCGATGAACTTTAACAAAGGATTTTTGATCTTCGCGCGGTACTCGCTGCACACGTGACGACGGCTCTCGAGGCGCGCGTCGAGGTGCTTCAGCGCTTCGACCATGAAGCTCGCTTCATAGGCGCCCAGCCGCGAGTTCCAACCGATCATGCCATGGTCATAGTGTCCGGTGCGGCCATGGTTGATGAGGATCTTGGCCGTAGCGGCGAGCTTCTC